>CAMEXG010000098.1 GCA_945947045.1 uncultured Spirochaetales bacterium
TCCAAATGACCATACTTCACGTCATGAAATGAGCCAGACAATGGGTATCAGCGTTGAAGAGATTGCTAAGAAGTGTAACTCTCTCCACGAGTTCAACCCAATGCTTGGTTTCAGAGGATGTAGACTTGCTGTCATCTATCCAGAAATCCTGAGGATGCAGGTCAGAGCTATTATGGAAGCTGCTATCAATACAAAGAGAAAGGGTATCAAGGTAAATCCTGAAATCATGATTCCTCTTGTTGGCATCTATAAGGAGTTCGACTATTGTAAGGCTAAGGCTGTTGAAGAGATTGAGAAGGTATTTGCAGAGAATAATCTGGTGATCCCATATGAAATCGGTACAATGATCGAGGTTCCAAGAGCTGCCCTCACAGCTGATGAAATCGCTAGAAGTGCAGAATTCTTCTCATTTGGAACAAACGACCTTACTCAGATGACATGTGGTTTCTCTCGTGACGACTCCGCATCATTCCTTACTCACTATGTAGGTGATTCTGATAAGCAGTTCTACGACTACGATCCATTTGCAACAATCGACTTCGACGGTGTTGGAAAACTCTTGAAGATGGCTGTCGGTCTTGGTCGCAGCGTCAGACCAGATATGCAGATGGGTATCTGCGGTGAGCATGGTGGAGATCCTAAGACAATCGCATTCTGTCAGAGTGCAGGTCTCAACTATGTTTCATGTTCTCCTTTCAGAGTTCCAATTGCTCGCTTGGCAGCAGCTCAGGCAGCTATTGCAGCAAAGAAGAATTAAAAGTCCGGGGCGTTCGAAAGAGCGCCCCTCAATTAAAGATAAATAGTTTGTTGATATTATTACTTTACATCTTTACAAAAAATGTAAAAGTGTAAAATAATAATGGCATGTACAGAACAGTAGTCCAAATGTTTTATGAAAAGGCAAAGATTGATCCTTTGCTTACATGTCAAAGAGGAAAAAACGAAAAAGGCATTTTCGTTTCAACAACATACATCCAGTTATTGGAGAAGACAAAAGCCATTGCTTCTGCCTTAAGGGAGCTTGGAGTCAAGAGGGGAGACAGAATAGGTCTATTATCAGACAACAGACCTGAGTGGCTGGCTCTTGATCTCTCTATCCTATCTCTTGGAGCCATCGATGTTCCAAGGGGAAGAGATGCAATGGAGTATGAAATAGAATACATATTGAAGACGACGGAAGCTGAAGTATGCGTTGTTGAGAATCTTGATTTATATAAAAAGCTTAACAGCGTAATAGATAGACTTCCGACTCTTAAATATATTATTGCCATAGATGAAGCGGGAATAGAGCTTGGAGATAAAGTGCTCTCATATAAGGCTCTTCTTTCCAGGGGGCTGGAGAGACTTGGCTTTGAAGGGGAAAGAGAGATCATCGAGAGAGAAGTAATGCTTGGAGACGAAAATGATACTGCGACTATCATCTTTACTTCCGGCACTACAGGACTAGCGAAGGGAGTAATGTCCACTCATGGTAACTTTTTGTATATCTGCAGTGTTGGAAATGCACTCTATCCATTCAAAAAGGGTGAGAAGTGGCTTAGTGTACTCCCTGTTTGGCATTCTTTCGAAAGAGTAATACAGTATCTATTTATTTCTCTGTCACATACTATCGTATACAGTAAGCCGATAGGAAAAATAATGCTTACGGACATTCAAAGAGAAAACCCGGATTATATGGGATCAGTTCCTAGAATCTGGGAGACTGTAAAGGCAGGTGTCTATCAGAATGTCAGATCCATGAGTAAAGTAAAGAAGGCTCTATTTAACTTCTTCTTAAGTGTCGGAAAGCACTACAGCAACGCTGAGAAGAAAGTACTTGGCTCCACGGCACATATAAAATCCGGATCAGTTATGAGTGACAGAGTATTAGGCTTCTTCCCTTATATTCTACTTAAGCCCTTTAATCTATTGGGACAGAAACTGGTTTTTTCTCAAGTGAAGAATAAGCTTGGAAAGAACTTTAAGTTCGGAATAAGCGGTGGCGGAAGCATGGGGAAAGATGTCGAAGAGTTCTTTGCTGCTGTAGGCATCAAGCTTCTTAATGGATACGGCATGACTGAGACAGGCCCTGTAATCGGAATATCTGACGCAAGATGCCCAAAAAAGGCCTTTATAGCTCCTCTTCCAAATACAAAAGTAAAAGTCGTAGACCTGGAGACAGGAAAAGAAAAGGGAATAGGAGAGAAGGGCGAACTGATCATTAAAGGTGACCAGGTGATGAAGGGATACTATAAAGATGAGATGAGGACAAATATGATCATCGACAAAGATGGGTGGCTTCATACGGGAGACCTTGCAATAATGAGTAAGGAAGGAGATTTCTCTCTGGTAGGAAGAGCAAAAGATACTATTGTCCTTTCCGGCGGAGAAAACATCGAACCTACCCCGATAGAAAAAGCTCTTATAAGTAGCCAGTATATTGAGACTGCCGTTGTTGTGGGGCAGGATAGAAAGGCGCTGGGTGCACTTATTGTAATAGACAGGAAGAACTGCGAAAGATTCTTAAAAGAATCAGGAGTGCCATACATAAATAGAGATCACCTGGAAACCATCGAAGAAGTCAGATCTCTAATTAACCGAGAGATAGCAAGACTTATATCTAAGACCAACGGATTTAAGACTTATGAGCAGGTTTCAAGATTTGCTCTACTTTCTGAAACTTTCAAGGTTGGTAAAGAACTCTCCGGCAAGATTGAAGTAAAGAGAAATGTTGTCAATAATATTTACAAAAAGGAGATTGAATCAATATACGCATAAAGAGTTGAAAATTTGAGATTATTGAATATGAAACGAAATAATATGCAGTAATCTGAATAGATTTTATTTTATATTGTTGAATTTTCTTAAGTTTAGTGCTTCAATTTAAGAAAAAGAGGAATTATATGAGAAAAATCATCGTTCTGGCGCTTACTGCGCTTCTTTTATTGTCGTCAGTTTTCGCTCAAGGCCAAGCAGAGGCAACTAGCTCATATCCTGAAAAGGGTATTACCATGATAGTTCCTTATGGTGCAGGTGGTACTACTGATGTTTCCGGTAGAAAGTTTGCGGCACTCCTTTCAAAGGAATTGGGAGTAAGTGTAACTGTCGTCAACCAAGCTGGTGCTTCAGGTTCAATCGGATGTCAGGCAGCTCTCGACGCTGTTCCAGATGGATATACAGTGCTTTTTACAGCTGAAAGCCTTGGAACCCAGAGAGTCATGGGACTCAGCGACCTCAGCTATGCAGATTATAAGATTATTTCTCCTATGGTAAATGACCCTAAAGTCATCGTTGTGGCTAAGAACAGCAAGTACAATACACTTGAAGATCTTCTTTCAGACATGAAGGCTAATCCTGGTAAGATTAAGATGAGTTACACAGGTCCTGGTGGATCAGGTCATGTACAGGGACTTATCATGGAGAAGCTTGGATATATTCCTTCTATGACGGCTTATAAGAGTGGAAGTGACTGTTATCTGGCAGTTCTCAGCGGTGAAGTCGATTTCACAAACTCCAACATCTCGACTGTCAAAGCACTTATTGAGAGTGGTGACTTGAAGCTTTTGGGTGTAAGCTCCAATGTTAAACTCAGCATCTATCCAGACGCTCCTCTCTTTGAAGAAGTTGATCCAGCGGCAAAGGACTACATGAAGAATGCATTCACACCTCTGAACTTCCTGGTATCTAATGCTGTAAGCGACGAAGTCGTAGAAGTTTTGAGAAAGGCGACTAAAAATGTCGTCGAGAGTCAGGAATGGAAGACATTTGTAAAGGATAACGCTCTTGAGGAACTCTATGTTCAGTATCCTACAGTAGAAGCAGCAGAAGCTTTCTATAAGAGTTGGGAAAGCATGGTCAGCTGGATGCTTGACGGCGCTGGTGTTACAAAGCACAGTCCTACAGAATTCGGCATCGAGAAACCCTGATTAATATCAAAAATTTTTTACCGCAGGGAGAGTGTTCTTCCTGCTTTTTCTACGTAAAGGAGTCAAGTGTGGTAAAGAGAAAGTTTTCATCTACTTTTTGGGAAGGTGTTTTTTTATTTGTTGTTTCTGTCTTTGGCATTTCAATGTCCTTTATTTCCCATAAAGATTTCAATGTTGAATGGAAGCTATCACCATATTTATTTCCTTTGATTATCTCATTCTTTCTTCTCATTCTCTCCATTTCCATTATTATGCAAGGATTGAAAGATGAAAGTGAAAAGAAAGAAAAGAGTAAGATAGATATAAAGTCTCTCCTGATATTTGGTCTTGTCTGTATTCTTTATCTTCTTGTCTTTAACTTTCTTGGTTTTGTTCTCTCGACTATTATACTTCTAGTATTGTTAATGATGCTTTTGGGAGAGAGAAGATGGTGGTTTATACTATTAGTGTCTGTAATATCTTCATTAATAATCTATCTTTTATTTGCAAAATATTTATCCGTAATGCTGCCTAAAGGCAAGATATTCTGGTATTTGGGACTATAGGAGGAGAGAGATGAACTTTAGTATGCTTTTATCATATTTTATTGATTTCAGATTCATTCTCCTTGTCCTACTTGGCTCCGTGTTGGGTTTATTCATAGGAGCTATCCCAGGCTTGTCTGTGACTATGGCTACAGCACTGTTAGTATCTGTCACTTACTCCTGGAGTGCTTCGGACGCCATGGCTACTATTATGGGATTATATGTAGTGGGTGTATTCTCAGGAGCCCTCTCTGCAATTCTTATTAATATACCAGGTGCACCAAGCAGTGTGGTGACTGCATTTGACGGTTACCCCTTAAGTAAGAGGGGAGAAGCAAATAAGGCTCTAAAATTCGCTACCGTATATTCTTTCATCGGTTCAGTATTTGGCTTTGTAGCCCTTGCTCTCCTTTCAGGGCCTATTTCTTCCATTGCTTTGAAATTCCATCCCATCGATTATTTTCTCTTGTCATTCTTCGGCTTGTTGGCAGTAGGTAGCCTTACAAGTAAGTCCTTTACAAAGGGACTAGTAAGTGCAGCCATAGGTCTCTTTGTCGCTATGATCGGAATGGACAGTGTTATGGGACGTCCTCGACTGACAATGGGAATAAGAAGTCTACAAGGTGGCGTCAATGTTGTTCCTGCCCTTGTCGGTCTATTTGGTATGACGGAAGTAATATCAGCCATAGCTGAAAGAAGGATGGGAGCGGAAGTCAGCGAAATAAAGAAAGAAAAAATAAAGATGATGGAAATGTTAAAGCATTTCCCTCACTCAATACTGTATTCAGTAATAGGAACATTTATCGGGGCTCTGCCTGGAGCTGGTGGACCGGTTGCTTCTTTTATAGCATACTCTGCTGCCGAGAAGATCGTTAAAAAGCCCTCGAGACCCTTTGGAGATGGAGCTGTAGAAGGCATCGTCGCCAGCGAAAGCAGTAATAATGCATGTATTGGCGGTGCTCTTATTCCGATGCTTACTCTTGCTGTTCCCGGGGACGCAGTGACAGCCATAATACTTAGTGTATTCATTGTACATGGACTTCAACCTGGACCGTTATTTATAAAGACTCAGCCTTCGCTATTTGCTTCTGTACTTGCAGGCGGTTTCCTCGGCTGCTTGTTCCTTCTGTTACTGGGACTAATAGTCGCTCCAAGATTAAGTAAGCTTATTCTCGTTCCTAAGAGAATACTTCTTCCAATCGTTACAGTTTTATGTATTATCGGAAGCTTTGCATGTAACAATAGAGTCTTCGATGTTGTATTGATGTTCCTATTCGGCTTACTCGGATTTGTCATGAAGAAACATGATTACCCTACAGCACCAATGGTTCTTGCAATAGTATTGGGCTCAATGATGGACAGCAACTTCCGACGTACAGTCTCATTATTGGAGAGTGAAGAGCATAAGATAGCTTATCTTTTCTCCAGCCCAATTACCGTTGTTCTCTTCATTTGTGTAATAGTTACTCTTGTTTTGAGTATTCCTCAGACAAAAAAATTACTGACAAAACTAAGAATTAAGAGATAATGACTAGTTCTAACTCTTCTTTCTCTTCATAATGCATTTGTGAAAGAAAAAACAAAAGATAAGCTTATTACAGCATTAAAGTCATATGTAATCGGAGCCACCATGACAGTTCCTGGAGTCAGCGGTGGTTCCATGGCAATGGTTCTGGGTATCTACGATAGAATAATATCATCGGTACCGGATCTCTTATCGAAGAATTTTAAGAAGGCATTTATCTTTCTATTGATTACAGGATGTTCAGGCCTGATCGGTGCATTAAGTGCTTCTCCACTACTTAAGTATCTCTTATCTAACTTCTACTTGATAGTAATGTTCTTCTTCTTGGGAGCCATCATAGGCTCTATTCCTATGATTGTTCGTAAGAGCCAGATTAGCAAGAAAAACTGGACTAATGCCTTCTTTTCTATTCCCGGTATATTGGTTGTTCTGATGATTTCCATGATTCCTGAAGGTTTGATTCAGCTTGGAGGAAGTAATGTGATCCTTCAGATTATCTGTGGAATAGGGGTGTCAATAGGTTTTGTCCTACCTGGAATATCATTCAGTTACCTCCTAGTTGTACTTGGACTCTATGAAGGACTGATCACATACCTCTCCAACTTTGATTTTGTCCCTCTTATTCCTCTCTGTATTGGATTAGTGATTGGAATTGTACTTCTATCAGGACTTTTAAAAAAAGCTATGGAGAAGAGACCTACTATTACATTCCCTGTGATCATGGGCTTTGTTCTTGGTTCTCTTCCCCAAGTATTTCCTGGTCTCCCATCCGGCTCTTCTATAATATGGTGTTTATTATCATTCCTTGTAGGTGCATTGGTTATTTGGGCAAGTAGCGGAGAGTTAAAGTATATCAAGAAACCTATAGCAAAATAGGTTCAATTTTGATATTCTAAAGAAGTGCCAAAATAGCTCAGTTGGTAGAGCGACACCCTCGTAAAGTGTAGGTCAAGGGTTCGATTCCCTTTTTTGGCTGTAGACAAATTCGGTGATTGTTGTTGTTTTACAACTTAACTGGTAATAATCCCAGGAAACTATCTAGAAAAGGTCCATTTCGGGCCTTTTTTCTTTGTTTGCCCTGCATGGACAAAAACTTGGTGGTGAAAGTCCACTACGGGAACAGTCAGCTTGAAAGTCAAACCGTTAGCTGAAGGCAAGGGCGTTGCAGTAATGCAGGGTCTGAAGGAAGCCGGAGGCAAAGGTGCGGGTCGATGAACAAGAACCTCATAGTAGGCTTGCTGAATGGATGAGTCTGCATAGTAGGATAAAATCCAAGACTGGGTTCAGGAAGTAAATGGGGCGGCCACATGCGCTGAAAGTCATTGTTCTTAACAGGGGAGGTCCTGCCGACACCCGAGGCTGCAATATCGCTTATGACGGTGCAGTAACAACGAACGGCAGGAAGTCAGCAGAGGTCATAGTAGCGGAAAGAGAGTCCGTGAAGGACCGAACAGTCAAATCTTTTCGATAGGAGGAAAAGTCACGGTACATGCGACCGATAGCGGGGAACCTCGCAGTAGGTTATGGTACCGGAGAAAGGAGACCAATGAGAGAAGGTAACCTGTTGGAGCCAAATACCAGACTTTGTGAGGAGATGCTCTCGCCCTATAACCTTGAAGTAGCCGTGCAGAACGTGAAACGAAACAAG
>CAMEXG010000099.1 GCA_945947045.1 uncultured Spirochaetales bacterium
TACTCTCCAGGAAAATCAGGGCGGTTAGGAGAATCAGGGAACCTTCCAGTCTCCAGCGCCAGTCCATCAAAAGGTTTTGAATCTTTTCCCGAAAGAAATTCTCCCGTATATACTTGTATTCCCGGCTCCGTGGTTCTGACAAAAAGCTGGGCAAGATTTCCTTCCGCCTTGACAATTGCATTATCTTCAAGGACCCAAGTATTGTCGTAGCATCCGTCCCTGCGGCTTCCAATTGTTCTTTTTTTCCTAAAGTCAAAGTCAGTGCCTTCGACTTTTACTGGATTCTCTTCCAGTGGAATTAAAGAGGAGTCCACAGAAACATACTCTCTGCTCGGAATCTCCAGCTCTACATATTTGTCACCTCTGTCATCAAGAACAAAATATGCATGGTTAGTAATTGATATAGGGCACTTTTTCTTGGAAGTGCATCGATAGAAAATAGTCAGCACTCCATCTTCTGTCAAAAGATATGAGACTTGGACTTCGTGGTCTCCAGGAAAGCCACCACTTTCTTTTGCCATTAGCGATAATGTCACCATATTATCGCTGACGCCTTCAATATTCCATAACTTGTTTCCAAAGCAAGAAGATCCTGAGTGAAGAGAGTTTTCACCATCATTCTTTTCCAGCTTATAAACCTTGCCGTCTATTTCGAATTCAGCGTTCTTTATTCTATTGGCATATGGACCTACAGTCTTTCCCATGTATGTAGAGTCATCTAAATAATCCTCTGCACTTTTGTGGTATTTGACGTAGTTTTTATCTCTTGTTCCGAACCAAACTATAGTGGAACCGAAAGAAGATATGGCTGAGACGAACTTGCCGCTCTTAAGAACAGCAAGCTGCACCTTCTTACCGCTGATAGTTCCAAAGTCTATTAAATGTCCCATTAGCTGTCGTCCTCTGTCTTCAATACGGCAAGGAATGCAGACTGTGGTATCTCAACGTTACCTACCATCTTCATTCTCTTCTTTCCTTCTTTCTGCTTTTCCAAGAGTTTTCTCTTTCTTGAGATATCACCGCCATAACACTTGGCTGTAACATCCTTTCTATAAGCATTGACAGTTTCACGGGCAATAATCTGGCCACCGATAGCCGCCTGAATGGCAATCTTAAACTGTTGACGAGGAATCTCGCCCTTTAATCTCTCCACAATCTGCCTGCCTCTCGTCTGAGCGTTACCTCTATAGACAAGGCATGAAAGAGCATCCACAGGATCTCCGTTGACAAGTATCTCCATTCTCACCAGGTCTGTTCTTCTATTCTCTATTACGTTGTAATCGAAGGAAGCGTAACCACGGGAAATAGACTTCAATCTGTCATAGAAATCAAAGAGGACTTCAGAGAGAGGCATCTCATAAATAAGTTCCACTCTCTTTGTGTCCAGATAGTTCATCTGAGTCTGAACGCCTCTCTTTTCAAGGCATAGAGTGATGATGGGACCTACATACTCTGTAGGAGTAATAATATTAGCCTGGATATATGGTTCCTCCGCCCAATCGACTCTCATTGGATCCGGATATTCCAACGGGTTATCGATGTATAAGGTCTCTCCATCCTTCATGTGGACTGTATATCTTACAGAAGGTGAAGTGAAGACAATAGAAAGATCAAACTCCCTTTCTATTCTTTCTTGTATTACCTCCAGGTGCAGCATCCCCAAGAATCCACATCTAAAGCCAAAACCGAGAGCAGCTGAAGAGTCTTTTTCATACATCAGAGATGCATCATTCAACTTCAGTCTTTCTATTGCATCCTGCAGCTCTTCATAGTCATTTGAATCCACCGGGTATATGGAAGAGAAGACGACGGGCTTTACTTCCTTAAAACCAGGGAGAGGCTCCTGAGCCATATTATTTTTCAGAGTGACAGTGTCTCCGACTCTAATATCGCCGATGTTCTTAATACCGGCAATAAAATATCCTACATCTCCAGCTTCAAGTTCGGGCTTGGAGATCAGATTAATCTGAAACAACCCCAAGTCCTCGACCCTATATGTAGCATTCGAATGCATGAATACTATTTCGTCTCCGACTCTTACTTTTCCGTTGAAAACCCTTGCGTGTACAATTACACCTCTATATGGATCATAATGGGAATCGAAGATAAGAGCCTGTAAGGGTTCATTATTCTTCCCCTGTGGAGCCGGAATATAGTTGACGATTGCTTCATATAATAGATCTACGCCCTCTCCCGTCTTTGCAGATACTTTTACCGCCATATCTGGATCGAGGCCGAGATCATGGTCGATTTGATGGAGACATGAATCGATATCTGCAGAAGCCAAATCAATCTTGTTGATTACCGGAATAATCTCCAAGTTGTGCTCCATGGCAAGATATAAATTGGCAAGAGTCTGAGCTTCTACACCTTGTGTCGCATCAATCAAAAGTAATGCTCCTTCACAAGATGAAATAGCTCTTGATACTTCATATGTAAAGTCAACATGTCCCGGAGTATCTACGAGATTTAACTCATAGACCTCTCCGTCAGATGCTTTGTAAGGCACAGTCACAGCCTGGCTTTTGATTGTTATCCCCCTCTCCCTTTCGATATCCATATTATCGAGAATCTGGGATTCCATAGGGCCTCTAGCCTGAACCAATCTCGCCCTCTCTATAAACCTGTCTGCAAGAGTACTCTTGCCATGGTCTATATGGGCGATAATGCAGAAATTACGTTTGTGGCTTGTGTCTACCGCCATATTTACCTCAAGTCAGTTACATGTTTGACAGCTTCAAATCCAAACATCTCTCTAATATCTTTATCATCGAGTGTCTCTTTCTCGACCAATGCCTCAGTAAGCTGATCCAACTGATCACGATGAGTCGTAAGAATATCCATGGTCTCATCCATACATGCATTGAGGATTTTATTCATTTCGCCGTCAATTCTTCTTGCCGTTTCATCAGAGTAGTCTTTGTGCTGGGTAATCTCACGTCCAAGGAACAATGGCTCTCCTTCGTCGGAGAGATTGATGAAGCCCAGATCCGACATACCCCATTCAGTAACCATTCTGTGAGCCATGGTAGTTGCCTGCTTGATGTCGTTGGAAGTACCGGTTGTAGTCTCCCCATATACGATTTTCTCTGCACAATACCCGCCCATACAGATTTTGATTCTATCCATCAAATAGCTTTTCTGAATGGTATACTGATCTTTCTCAGGAAGACTCATAGTAAGGCCGAGAGCCTGTCCGTGAGGAATAATAGTGACTTTATGAAGAGGATCGACATGCTTAAGGTAGTAATGGAGAAGAGTATGGCCTGCCTCATGATAAGCCGTAGCCCTCTTTTCTTCTTCTGTCATGAAGACACTCTTCTTTGCAACTCCAAGCAATATCTTGTCTCTTGCTTCTTCGAAGTCCTTCATATCGACGATCGTCTCATTGCTTCTAGCAGCAAAAAGTGCAGCTTCGTTCACAAGGTTAGCCAGGTCAGCACCACTTGTTCCAGGAGTGGCCCTTGCGATTCTAGCCAGATCCACGTCTCCTGCAAGTTTGACTTTTCTTGTATGTATTCTAAGAATATCAAGTCTTTCCTGAACATCAGGGAGAGCCACAGTGACCTGTCTATCAAATCTACCTGGTCTCAGAAGGGCTGGATCCAATACATCCGGGCGGTTTGTAGCGGCAATGACTATTACACCCGGGTCTGTGGAGAAACCATCCATCTCAACAAGCATCTGATTGAGAGTCTGCTCTCTTTCGTCGTGTCCTCCGCCAAGCCCAGATCCTCTGCTTCTTCCAACAGCATCTAATTCATCGATGAAGATGATACAAGGAGCACTCTTTCTACCCTGCTCGAAAAGGTCTCTTACACGGGCTGCACCCATACCTACGAACATCTCGACAAAGTCGGAGCCTGAAGTATGCAGGAATGATACCCCGGCCTCTCCTGCAACGGCACGTGCAAGAAGAGTCTTACCTGTTCCCGGAGGGCCCACCAACAAGCATCCTTTTGGAATCTTCGCTCCAATAGATGTGAACTTTGAAGGATTCTTCAAGAAATCAACAATCTCTTGAAGCTCATACTTTGCTTCTTTCTGTCCGGCAACGTCCTTGAAGGTTGTCTTATTAGAATTGGCGTCATACTCTTTGGCAAGAGATTTGCCCATTCCTCCCATAAGCTTTCCTCCCCCCATAGCCCCTGTACTTCTCATCATAGACACCATAAGAGCTATGAAGATTATCCATGGAAGGAGCTCCAAAAGAATGTACCAGAATGGTGTAGTCTCAGCCACACCTGTAACCTGAACTCCAAAATTGAGTAATGTCTGGACTAGTTCAGGATCAGAATAAGGAATTCTTGTGGTGTAATAACCGCCATCATTTGTTGTAAAATTGACAGTAGAGCTACCTACGATATCGGCCTTTGACACCTTGCCTTTTTCCACTACAGTCATGAAGTCTGTATAACTGACACTAGTAGCCTTCGCCTTCTGAGAATCCTGGAAGAATACAAAGAAGAATGAAATAAGAAGAACAATCAAGGCGATAAGAGCAAACTTGTTGCGCATTCCACCTTTATTAGGAGTCTGAGATCCTCCGTTTTTCGGAGGTTCAGAACCCCAATATCTATATTTGTCATAGACATTCTCTTTGTTCTTGCCAGCTTTATCCCCACCCTTGTCTTCAGGCTTACCATTTGTATCTTCCGGCTTCTTTGTTTCACCACCACCCCGATCATCATTCTGAGGTTTTGGATCAGGAGACACTACTTCTCCAATAATCTCTTCTTTTTTATCTTTATCGTCGTTTTCCATCAAAACACCTTTCTAAATAATATAGCTTTTATCCAACACATGAACAAGGGAGCCCTTCTTAATAGGATATCCTCTTTTTGTGTAGGACTCCAATAGAAGAAAGCCTCCCTTAAGTATAGAATCTATGTATTTTTATATTCTTGCCAGAGCTTCTTCTTCTCTTCTTTTGACTACAGAAGAAAGAATCATTTCTATTTTTGAAAGATCAACATTCGTTTTGTTTAGGCTGGACAGAATATCCGATTTCGATCGAGCGTTGAAAGCCTTTGCAAATTCTATTGTTTCCTCATTGACGCAAGAAAGAAGAGATACAACTGTATTCAAGTCTGAATCATCTCCTTTTTCATATAGAAACACTTGAACAATAGATTTTGTGTTCTTTACCGTATGCTTAAACTTCCAAAATTCTTTTCTTACTCTATTTCTATCCGCAACCCCTTTATTAATTACATCCACCATGTTTTTATTGCTTTTTATCATCTTTTTTGTATCTTCAAGGGCATTCATAATAATATCTTTCTTCAGTCTCTGTGCACGGCAAATAAGATAGACCACAACAAAAACTATAACCCATAATAGAAGGTCTGCAAGAGCACTGATCATTATATCGCCTTTCAATAGTTCCATCATTTCTCCATACCTCCTTTATCTCTATAGCTAAGAGTAAGCTGTGGGAATGGTACATTAATGTTATTCTTATTAAGAGTCTTCAATACGTTTTCGTTCAGATACCAGGTTACATTCCAATAATCTTCACTGTTTACCCAAACTCTCAAAAGAATCTGGACTTCGCTGTCAGCAAGATTCTTGACCATCACCATAGGGGCCGGACTATCAAGTATAGCTTCGTTTTCTAGTGCAACATTTAGTATTACTTTCTTTGCTGTCTCTATATCACTATCATAGTCAATTCCGATAACCATATCGATTCTTCTTTGTTTCATTGCAGAGTAATTTGTTATTTCCGATGCAAAAACAGTCTTATTGGGGATGGTGACAGTTTTATTATCTGGAGTAACAAGTACTGTATGAAGAAGCTTTATCTCTTTGACTGAACCTGAAACACTTCCGATATCAACATAATCATCTACTTTAAAGAGCTTACTTGTAACAAGCATCAATCCATTGGCTACGCCTCCGATGATATCCTGAACAGCGAGGCCTATGGCAAGTGTCACTGCGCTGAGTGCAGAAACTACACCCGTAAGTGGAATTCCAAGTCTTCCCATTACAACAAAAAGCAGTCCGACGTAAAGAATAATTTTAAAAACTGTTACAAAAAATGAGATCAGAGACCTATCCAAAGAACTATCTAGTAATCCTTTTTCTATCAGTTTAAGAATGTTTCGAACAATCAAAATGCCAATAAAGGCGATTACCGCTGTGGAGATATAGTTTATACCATACATCTCCATGAATTTTACAAAGCCATTCATTTAAAAACTCCAGGGGAAATATAATACTTTTTTACACACAAGGCAATTTTAAGAGAAAAATGCCTCCCTTGTCACAAAGAGAGGCATTGAAACCCATATTCTAGAAGCTCCAGCCGATTCTGACTGCACCTCCGAAATTGTATTCCTTGGTCTGGACGAAATATCTTCCCTGTCCCTCAAGTGACATGAAGAGTGCATCACCCAGCTTCCACTGTAATCCGAGTACACCTGTTGCAACAACCGCACTATTAAATCCAAATACCTGTGGACCGATATGGGATGTAATACCAGAGACATTACTTGCAAGTGAGTATCCGACTCCGATTCCAAGGTATGCTCTTGTCTGTCCCCAATCAAGAGAGAACATAAGCTTGGTATCTAATGTTCCATCTACAGCCCAATTGTTTCCATTGAGGAAGAACTTGAATTCATGGCCGACAAATGTTCCGTCCAACGGTCTGAAAATAAATGCAGCATCAAATCTTGTTCCGACTCCAATTGGTCCAAGGCTGAACATATTCCTAAACTCGCCAGCGATATTGAATGTCGGGAAGATTGTAGGATTATAACTTCTTCCTGTCTTGAAGCCAAAATCTGCACCGAGAGAAAGAGACACATCAAATGAAGTTACTTTTTCCGCCACAGGAGAAGTATCATCTCCTGTCAGAACAACCTTGACACCATCTGTTACAACACTTACCACTATGTTGGAAACTGGCTCAGGAACTACAGGAGCTTCTACTGTTTCTTCTACAACCGGTTCCTCTACTACTACTACTTCTTCTACAGGGGCAAAGAGCTTAGAGATATACTCTTCAATGTCGCTCTTAAATACCGGGATATATGGAGATGGATCCAATTCCCTAGGAATACTGAGCATGAATCCATCCGGTGTATATTCAACAGCTACATTTTCAGTAAGGAAAGCTCCATACTTTGCAACTTCATAGAGGACGAAGCCTCTTATGTCAGCGTCAGTGAGAATTCCGTTGATAGCTGTCTCTGCCAAATATGTTCCGTCGTACCATGTGTTCTCCACCACAAAGCCCATGATCTTAAACTCGTCATATCCAGAGATGACCGATGGAACAACTTCTGTAACAGGCTCTTCCACCTCCTCCACAGGAGCAAAGAGTGTTGATACATATTCTTCGATGTCGCTCTTGTACTGAGAGATGTATGCTGATGGATCCACGGCCTCAGGATATGTGAGGACAAAGCCGTCCTCTACATATTCGATTGCAACGTTCTCTAGGAGGAAGTCGCCGTACTTTCCAATCTCATACTCTGCAAAGCCCTTTACGTCTGATTCATACAAGAGGCCCTTTGTCTCGGAGACGGATGTAAATGTTCCCGGTACCCAGCTGTTGAGGACTTTGTAGCCAAATACTGTGAA
>CAMEXG010000100.1 GCA_945947045.1 uncultured Spirochaetales bacterium
TGTTACAGCTTCGTAGGAACTGGTCTCTACCCAATAGTCATCACAGCGTTTCTTTGTCACTGAGGAAATGACAGATTTAGGGGAGTAAACATCCAATCCATCGAGGTTATATCCGTCATACCATCTCTTCTGTTCCTCAAAGTCCATTCCAACCTTTGAAGATAAATCTTTGACTTCATCTTCAATGAATCCCATAAAAGGAGCCATCTCATCAGGGTCAATCATTGTGTACTCTATAAAGTTATTAAGCTTGGACTGTGTCTTTTCTTTTATAATAGGCATAATTCCTGTCAGGTATGCAAGAGCGATAGTATAATTAGTATCTTCGCTCTTAAACAAAGAGATCAGGAAATCTATGTATTCTTCAAACTCCGCAGAATACTTTTCCTCCCTTATCGGGAGATCGTACTCGTCTATTATGAATACAAACTTATCTCCAGTAGCTTTATGGATATTGACCAACAACTCAGGAATTTGATCATCCTTAGAGAGCCCTATATTAGGATATGCTTCAATTAACTCTGGGATGACCTTCTTATTTAAGTATTGTACTATAGTAAAGATTCCTTTTTTAGTTGCAACTCCATTCAAATCCAGTTTTAGAACCGTATATTTATTAATATTGTCTTCATAAGAAGGATCTTTTGATACCTTGAGGTTTGAGAATAATTCATGAGAATCACGGCCTTTGGAGTAGTAGGCGGCTATCATATTTGCAGCCATGGTCTTGCCAAAGCGGCGTGGACGGGAGACACATAGAAAACGATCGACTCCTTCTAATTTTTCATTTAAGAGAGCAATGAGCATAGATTTGTCTACATAGAATTTGTAATTTATAGATGACCTAAAATTATCAATTTCTGGATTCACATATGTTCCCATTAATTAATGTCTCCTATAAAAACAATATAACATATGTAGGAGAAAACTAGAATAAACAAAAGTATATAAAAAAACTTCGAAGTATTTATATAAAAGTAAAGACTTTTCTTTCTATAAAGAGAGGATAGAGAAGTTGTAAAAATTCACGCCTCCCTTTTTCCTTCTTTCTCATCAACACTGTTGACATGATTAACAAGGAAATTTTGCTTTCATTAAGCTACGGCAACGCAGTCTGCATTGTAGGTAAGGGTGGAGTTGGTAAGACAAAAGTCTTAGAGACACTCTACAGGGAAACTGAAATAGATCGGAATGGAAACGTACTCTTTATTCATGCTCCGTCGAGGATTAGAGAAAACTATCCCTCTTTTATTGTAAACGAAATAAGAGACACAAGGGATGTTGAGGATGTGATAGATATGCTCGATAAAGAAGAGGGCGTAAAAGAGAACGTCTCTTCTTCAAAAGAGATAATAGGGATCATATACACGTTTCTAAAAAACGGAGTGATCAACAAAGGCTCCATGATCATCGTCGATAGCCTCGATTCCTTGATGGACACAAGGGACTTGAAACTTCTTCTATCTATATTAGAAACATTGAGAATAGAGAAAGACGTCAGATTAGTGCTAAGTGTCTCGTCAATAATCGGTGTGAGAGCAATTGAGTCGACCCTTTCTAAAGTTGAGTTCTTTGAGGTAGTAAGAGGGGAAGAAAGAATCGAAATCGAAAAGAAAGAGAAAAGTGAAGATGTCTACTCATTCTTTCTCTCCCTTATGGAGGATTTATGAACAAGTATTCCTCCTCCTTCCTTGAAACAAGCTATGACAAAGCAAAGGACGAGAGCTTAATGTGGGACGAGAAAAAGATCATCATCAACTTCGACGCCCTTATTAGTGATATATGTTCCCTTTACAGAGAAGGGGAGAATTATTCGTCGGCAGATGCATATGCCGAGACAAAGAGTCGTAGGCTCTTTATTGAGTTCAAGAACCAGAGGCTCTCCCGTATCGACAACCGCTCTATAAGGAAGAAAGCCTTCGACACTATATGCTTCTTCTCTCTCCTAAACAAAAGATATGGAGGGGAAGAGAAGAAGAATACATTTGTAGTGGTATATAGAGAGAATGATATCCCTTCTTGGAGCAGGTTCAAAAGCAAGGCTTTAGTGTATTCTAATAGAATCATCTCCCATCCCATTCTATTTGGACTTGAGAAGTATCTCTCGCTCTACAGCGACATCTGGACACTGGACGTGGACTCCTTCTTCTCTTCCTCCCTCTATAAAGAAATAGAGTAGACAACACATTTTTTGAAGCTAGAATAGAAGTATGGATTTAAAGACTATCAGTGCAATAACGGAAATACTAAAGGAAGAACTTGTTCCTGCAATGGGGTGTACTGAGCCGATAGCAATTGCATACGCTTCCAGTATTGCAAGGTCACTTTTGTCATCTCTCCCCACCTCCGTCACAGTCTACGCAAGCCCTAACATCATTAAGAATGTCAAAAGCGTAGTAGTGCCTCATACCGGTGGCGAAAGAGGAATAGAGGCTGCCGCCAGCATCGGAATAGTGGGAGGAAGAGAAGACTTGGAGTTGGAAGTCCTCTCTAAAGTGGGGAAAGAGGATATAAAGAGAAGTAGAAAGCTGAGAAAAGAGGCGGTCTTTAATGTCCTTCCTTCTAAAAGCGGTTACATTTTCCATATAAGAGTGGAGATGGAAAACGAAAAAGAGAACTCTAAGGTAGAGATAGCGGGAAACCACACCAACGTAATACTGAAGGAGAGAAACGGAGAAGTATTATTTAAAAAAGAATACAAAGAAAGTGTGGAGGCAAAGAAGACAGACAGATCCATTCTCTCCATTAAGGCCATAGCCGAGTATGCTGACAGCGTTGACATAGAGGACATCAGGGAGACACTGGAGAGGCAGATAGAGTACAACACTCTAATAGCCGAAGAAGGCCTACATGGTACATGGGGAGCCAACATCGGGGCCATTCTTCTCAAAAGCTACGGGGAGAGCGTACAGAATAAGGCGAAGGCTTATGCTGCGGCAGGTAGCGACGCAAGAATGAATGGAAGCGAGAAACCTGTAGTGATCAACAGTGGAAGTGGAAACCAAGGACTGACTGCTTCTCTTCCAGTAATTGTTTATGCAAAAGACTTAAATGTATCACACGGCACACTCTTAAGGGCCCTCGCCGTATCCAACTTGGTTACAATACACCTTAAAAGCGGAATAGGCAGTCTCTCAGCCTATTGTGGGGCCACCAGTGCTGGAGCAGGTGCCGGAGCCGGAGTCTGTTATCTTTACGGTGTAAGGGAGAATGAGATAGCCCATACAGTAGTGAACGCCCTTGCTATAGAGAGCGGCATGATCTGCGACGGTGCAAAGGCCAGCTGCGCTGCAAAGATAGCATCCGCCGTTGAAGCGGGGTTGTTGGGGATGGAAATGCAGAAATACGGAAGGGAATTCTATGGGGGCGAGGGAATCGTAAAGAAGGGCGTTGAGAACACCATAGACAACGTGAGCCGTATAGCCAGGGAAGGAATGAGGGAGACGGATAAGACCATCATCGAGATAATGACTGGGGATAAATGCCGCTAGAGAGAGCTCTACAATTCCATTTTTAGTGGAAAAAAATAGTGTTAATCACTTATTTGACTAAACATAGGCGTTGAGTCATCTCCTCTCCTATGATAAATTTAAAGAGCAAAAAACTTGTACATTCGGGGGAAAATTGTGTACACGACAAAAGATTTATTTGAAGAAGGCCATTCTCTCGCTTCTTCATACATCCACTCTTTCACATATCCCTGGGAGGCTCTCTCAGGAATTAAGAACCTTATTCTCGAGATAGGCAAGACTCTCTCTCCAGACGAATATGATAACCCTAAGGAAGGCGTTTGGATTCATAAAGAGGCATCAGTAATGCCATCCGCTTATATCGGATCACCTTGTATCATTGGAAAGGGGACTGAAGTGAGGCACTGTGCCTTTATTAGAGGCAGCGCTCTTGTAGGAGAGAACTGTGTAGTTGGAAACAGCGTTGAACTGAAGAATGTAATAATCTCGGACAACGTCCAGGTTCCCCACTATAACTATGTAGGCGACTCCATTCTGGGCTATAAGAGCCACATGGGTGCCGGAAGTATTACAAGTAACGTCAAGTCAGATAAGACTCTTGTAGTTATTAAAGATAGAGCTAACGGAGAAGAGATAAAGACAGGCATCAAGAAGGTGGGGGCCTTTCTTGGTGACTATGTAGAGGTAGGCTGCAACAGCGTCCTCTGCCCTGGATCTGTAATCGGGCCTCACTCCAACATTTATCCTCTTTCCAGAGTGAGGGGAGTAGTGGCAGCAGGTTCAATCTATAAGAAAGAAGGCGATATCGTGGAAAAGAAGGGGGATAACTAATATGCCTAAGTATTTTGGAACAGATGGATTCAGAGGAGAAGCAAACGTAGGATTGACATTTAACCATGCTTATCGCATCGGAAGATTCCTCGGTTGGTATTACTCAAAAGATAGAGACGCTCATGAAGCGAAGATCCTTGTGGGAAAGGATACAAGACTCAGCTGCTACATGCTTGAGTACGCACTATTAAGCGGCATCGCTGCCAGCGGGGCTGACGCTTATAATATGCACGTAACTACGACTCCAAGTGTCGCCTACATTACAAAGACTCAGTTCTTTGACTGCGGCATCATGATCAGTGCTTCTCATAACCCGTATTTCGACAACGGAATCAAGCTCTTCTCATCTCTTGGTGACAAGATGAACGATGATTTCTTATTGATGGTCGAGGAGTACATCGACAGACCCGACACAGAGGAAGATATTCCATTCGCCACAAAAGAGAGAATCGGTAAAGTCATAGACTACTTGGATGCAAGAGTCATGTACTCAGGCTTCTTAACCACAGCAGTCCATACGCCTCTCTCAGGTCTCAAGGTCGTCCTTGATACAGCCAACGGCGCTTCCTACGCTCTTGCTCCCGCTGTCTTCAAGAGACTGGGGGCTAATGTAACTGTCATCAACAACTCTCCTGACGGAACAAACATAAATAAGAACGCAGGCTCCACACACATAAAGGGCTTGGTGAACAAAGTCCTGGAGACAGGAGCGGATGTAGGCTTTGCATATGACGGCGACGGAGACAGATGTATCGCTGTAGACAAGTCAGGCGATATAATCAACGGCGACAGAGTAATGTACATCTGGGCTACATGGCTCAAGAGCCAGGGCAAGCTTGTAACCAATACAGTCGTCACCACAGTCATGAGTAACATGGGTCTTTATAAGGCTCTTGAAGAAGAAGGCATTCTCTACACTCAGACCAAAGTCGGCGACAGATATGTCCATGAGTATATGATGGAGCATGGAAATATCATTGGAGGCGAGCAGTCTGGTCATATTATCTTCAACGACTACTTGAATACAGGAGACGGTATCTTGACATCCCTTCTCCTTTCCGAGGTGATGGTGAAGACAGGTAAGACACTGTCTGTGCTCTCTGAGAAGATGAGCGATTACCCTCAGGTCCTTGTGAATGTAATTGTCAGCGACAAGAACGCCACAATGGAAGACGAGAGAGTAAAGAATGCTGTAAAGGAAGCGGAAAAGAAACTAGACGGAAAGGGAAGAGTTCTTGTAAGAGCCAGCGGTACCGAACCTGTGGTGAGAGTAATGAGCGAAGCTAAGGAACAGAAGGACGCAGAAGAAGCAGTCAGCGAAGTAGTGGAGAAGCTGAGGGAGCTGGGCTACTTCAAAGGCGCTAGAACATAATAAAGGAGAAGAGCGATGAATATTCTCGTTACTGGAGGAGCCGGATTCATTGGTTCCCATACGGTAGTATCATTAGTGGAGAACGGGCACGATGTTGTTGTGGTGGACAACCTTGTCAACTCAAGCCCCATATCCATCAAGAGGGTCGAAACCATAGTAGGAAGAAAGATTCCTTTCTATGAATGCGACATCAGAGACAGAGAAGGCTTGGAGAAGATATTCAGCGAAAACTCATTTGACGCCGTCATTCACTTTGCAGGCTTGAAGGCTGTAGGTGAAAGCGTCTCCAAACCTTGGGAGTATTATGACAACAATATCGGTGGAACACTGGTACTTGTGGATGTAATGAGAAAGCACAATGTGAAGAACATCATCTTCTCATCCTCTGCAACAGTCTATGGCAACCCTGCCGTTATTCCTATTACAGAGGAGTGCCCAAAGGGAAAGTGCACTAATCCCTATGGCCAGACCAAGAGCATGCTCGAAGAGATATTGATGGACCTTAGGACAGGAGACGAGAAGACTGGGGACGAGAACCCATGGAACATTGTCCTCTTAAGATACTTCAATCCTATCGGAGCCCATAAGAGCGGCCTTATCGGAGAGAATCCTAATGGTATTCCCAATAACTTGATGCCATATATTACTCAGGTTGCCGTAAAGAGACTTGATCATTTAAATGTCTTTGGTGACGATTACCCTACACATGACGGAACCGGTGTAAGAGACTACATCCATGTAGTCGACTTGGCTGAAGGCCATGTAAAGGCTCTTAAAGCCATAGAGAATAAGTGCGGCGTTGCAATCTACAATCTTGGAACAGGAACAGGATACTCTGTCCTCGATGTGGTCAAGGCCTTTGAAGAAGCCAACGACCTTAAGATTCCATATGAAATAAAGCCACGTAGGGCAGGCGACATCGCTGTATGCTACTCAGACCCTGCAAAAGCGGAAAGAGAGTTGGGCTGGAAGGCAAAATATAATATAGTTGATATGTGCCGTGACTCATGGAACTGGCAGAAGAACAATCCAAATGGATTTGAAGAGTGAAAAGGGCCGGGGCTGAAAGCTCCGGTTTTTTAAGGGAGGGAGTATGAATATTTCTTTTTTGTCCGATATATCAGCGTTGGCTTCATTTCTTGAAGGTGTGTTGTCATTCTTCTCTCCCTGCGTCCTTCCTCTTCTTCCTGTTTATTTCTCATTTTTATCAGGAGGAAACGCCGATAGAGATGAGAATGGAGATATCATATATAAAAGAAGCAGAGTAGTAATAAACACACTCTTCTTTGTCCTTGGAATATCCCTGACCTTCTTTATCCTCTCTTTGGGAGTCAAGGGGGTGGGAAGGATATTCTCATCTAATTCCCGCCTCTTTAGTATCCTTGGCGGGGCGGTGATCATTATCTTCGGTCTATGGCAGCTTCTCTTATATGGGACAAAGTACGGCGCAAAGAAAGAGAAGAGATTTTCAATAAACACCAATAGAGCCAAAGGTCCTCTATTGTCTTTTCTCCTGGGTTTCTCATTCTCTTTCTCTTGGACACCATGTATAGGACCCATACTCTCTTCTGTCCTGATCATGGCTTCTTCTTCCCTTAAGGGGGAAGTGTATCTTCTTCTCTATGCCCTTGGCTTTACACTTCCTTTTATTCTCTTGGCCTTCTTTACTTCTTCTCTCCTCTCTTTCTTCCAGAAGTATAAGAGAGTAGTGAAATATACAGTAAGAATAGGAGCAGTGGTCATGATTGTATTGGGAATAATGATGATCGTGACTAATATTCCTAAAGAGAGTGAAGGCGATATAGAAGCTACAATCC
>CAMEXG010000101.1 GCA_945947045.1 uncultured Spirochaetales bacterium
ATAAACATCCTGAGGCCTACCTATCTGCTGTACGACACCAAGCTTCATAATCACGATCTCGTCAGAGATACTCATGGCTTCTTCCTGATCGTGAGTGACGAACACAGTAGTGATCTTCGTCTCTCTCTGAATTCTTCTTATCTCTTCTCTTGTCTGAAGTCTCAACCTTGCATCCAGGTTAGATAATGGCTCGTCAAGAAGAAGGACCCTGGGCATTTTCACAAGGGCTCTTGCAATGGCGACTCTCTGCTGCTGACCGCCGGAGAGTTCGCTGGGCTTTCTATCCAGGAGATTGTCTATCTGTACCAGCTTCGCTACATCTACAGTACGTTTCAACATCTCTTCTTTTGAAAGTTTATCTTCTCCCTTCAGGTTCTGTAGCGGGAAAAGAATATTCTGCTTTACTGTCAGATGAGGATAGAGAGCATAGTTCTGGAAGACAAGCCCCACCCCTCTGTTTTCAGGAGTAAGATTAGTCACATCATCTTTTCCAAAGAAAATCTTCCCCCCAGTGGCCTTCTGTAAACCGCAGATCATATAAAGTGTAGTGCTTTTTCCACATCCCGATGGTCCCAAAAGTCCTACCAGTTTTCCATCAGGAATAGTAATGGTCATGTCATTTACGGCAACCACCTCTTCTCCTGATTTTTTGTTTCTGCTTGGGAATACTTTTGTCAGATTCTGTAACAATACTTCCATTTCAATCTACCTCTACTTATGCTCATTAGTAATAGGGGTTCCTTTCCGCCCTATCTCTCGCTTCTCTCTTCTTATGCTCCAACAAGTCCTCTTGGCTGTCAAATATCCTTTGGGATCCATAATCCACCACCACTGTATCGGAGAGGATACAGTGTATCAGCTGGTTGTTTTTAGTGAAAATAATAAGTATAAGCTGCATCAATAAGATTCCACATATTACCAAAGGTCCGACTATTCCTATTGTGTTCATGAAGATCATCATGATTATGTATACACTAATCATAGTCTCGATTGCATACTTGCCGAGGATCGCCCTTATAAACAGTGAAATATGAGAAATACGCACACCGTTACTACGCATGACAGCAATACCAAAAATTAAGGAGCCCACTGTTCTTCCATCTTTTAAAAAGAGGGGAACTATGAACTCCCAGATCAATACGGCTATAAATAAGCCTAGAGAGACGGTGAGGATCATTAGATTAGTGACCATAGAATACGCCTTCATGGCTTCACTGTCTTCTACCAGCGCCTTATATGCATTGTCGTAGTTTTCTTTGTCGCTGCTACTTTTATTGTTATATTCTTCTTCCGTGATTCGGAATGTAACTCCATATTGAGATTCATATCTGGAATATGAATCCTCTAGTTTTTTATTCCATCCATCATAATCGGCGGCCAGGGAAATAAGCCAAGCACAGAGGGTTGCAATAATTGAGACTGCAATAACATCAAGCAGCCCGGCAGATATTCGTTTGGCAATACTTGCCTTTTGAATCTCCTCCATCAATACCCCCTGGAATTTTCAAATCACACTCACTTCATGTTATCCGAGAAACGTAAAGAGTGGAAGTCGTTTTTATTCTTTCACCGAAAAACTCCCGAGTTTTCTAATACACGCGTATTTCCTTCCGCCACTTTATCAATGAAAAAACCAAGTTCAACCTCGTTTATTTTAGTATCTACTTCTTTAAACTTTATGAGATTTATGTTCCTGATAATCTTATCTTTATTCTCCCTCAGTCTATTTTTAGAGGATATAGGAAGAGATGTGTCCGTCCATCCACCACTTCTCTCGTAATACGACATTAAAGAGCAGGTTCTTTTCTTCCCCATGCCATCTATGCCTTTAATATTATCTGCCGTATCCCCTGTAATCGCCTTATATATGGGATACAAGGAAGGAGAAAACCCAAATTCATCTCTAAACTTTTTCTCATTCCACATAACCGAGGCTTTTCCTCGGAATCTTAGGACAGACACCCTATCAGATATCAGCTGAAAGAAATCACTGTCGAAGGAAGAAATCACCACTTCTCCACGTTGTGCAAAGGACAAGGCAATAGAAGCAATATAATCGTCAGCCTCCGTTCCTATCGAGTATATGTATTTTACACCCATGTATGACAAAGCTTTCTTTATATCTTCTTCCTGGGAAAAGGGAGTCTCTTTTTCCTCCATCTCCTCCCAGTCTATATCCCTGTTTCCTTTGTATTCAGGATAGAGTTCTTTTCTTTCTCCCGCTTCGTCGGAGTCGAATACAACAATTGCTTTTGTGGCTTCAAGGAGATTTATTTCTTTAATGACATAAGAAATGAACCCTATAGTCCCATGAATAGGCCATCCTCTTTTATTGTATATTACCGACGGCATACCATAGAACATCTGGAACAATAAGTTATTGCCGTCGATTATCAAAAGTTTTTCCATGCTTTTATACTAGCACGAAAAGAGAGGGGATCAGTCACCAATCTCTTCCGTCTTCCTTCTCTCGTCGATTTTGGAGAGGGAGGAACGGAATTGGAAAATAAAGATCATTACAGTGCATATCACCGCCAAAAAATCTGCAATAGGCTCAGCGGCAAACACACCAAGAGTCTTGTTACTGAAGAAATGAGGTGCAATGTAGATAAGTGGTATCAAGAGTACGAACTTTCTCAGAATAGCTACTATAACGCTGGAAATGGCGTTGCCTATGGATATGAACGTCATCTGGCAAGATATCTGGACACCGAAGACAACGGTTGCGCCCATATAGATTCTAAGAGCCTTGGATGCATACTCCACAAGCTCTGGATCGGGAGAGAAAATGCTTGCAAACATCCTTGGAAAAAGCTGTACAAGAATCCAAAGCAGAGAGGAGAAGGCAAGTGAAGAGCAAAGAAGATACTTATAACACTTCTTCACCCTCTCCTTTTTCCCTGCTCCATAGCTATAAGAGCTTATGGGCTGGGCCCCTTGGCTTATTCCCTGTAAGGGCAGCATCCCCATCTGCATGACCGAGGTACAGATAGTCATGGCTCCCACAGCAATATCTCCGCCATACTTAAGGAGAGAAGAGTTGAAGCATACACTTATGACGCTTTCTGTGCTCTGCATGATGAATGTGCTGATCCCAAGACCGAGACAAGGTAAAAGAAGAGAAGGAACAATCCTCATGTTCTTTACTCTCAGTCTTAATAATGACTTTTCCCCTGTAATGTACACTATACACCATACACAAGAGACACCCTGGCTGATGACGGTAGCCAATGCGGCCCCTTTGACGCCCATACCGAAGGCAAAGATGAAAATAGGATCCAGCATTATATTAACCACCGCTGCTATCACAACGGTAAGCATGTTTATTGTAGTTCCTCCGTGGGCGGTTATAAATGCATTATTCCCTTGTGCTACCGGTACACATATGGTCCCCAAGGCATAGATTGTCATATAGGAGGAGGCATAATTGATTGTATTTTCGCTGGCACCGAAAGATAGGAGCATTGGTCTATTCCAGACCACCAAAACAATCGACAGCACAAGCGATATGATAATAAGGAAGCTGAAGCAGCTACCCAATATCTTCTCCGCTTCTTCGTTGTCACCTCTTCCCATGGCGATTGAAGCCTTAGGTGCTCCGCCGGAAGCAACAAGGGCGGCGAATGCAGAGACTACGAGAATAATCGGAAGACAGACTCCGACTCCTGTCAAAGCAAGACTTCCTTCTCCAGGAATATGCCCAAGGTATATTCTGTCTACAACGTTATAGAGCATATTTATTATCTGGGCCATTACTGTGGGCACGGCAAGTTTAAATAGAAGCGGTCCTATAGGTGCCGTCCCAAGTTTGTTTTTATTTCTATCCGTCATAGGTTCTCCTTAATATTGTTTTCTATAATCTTCTGTACTCTGCAAAACTCTTTCATTTCTCTTTCGTTTATTCCTCTATATATCATCGCCTTGTACTCTTTCTGGACATTTCTCCCCTCTTCTATAATGTCCTTTGCCCTTTCCCTAACCTCAAGAATGGAAGAGCGTTTATCTTGCGTGTCCCTTTTTCTTTCAATTAGGCCCTTCTCCTCCAGAGTGTTCAACGTTTCAGACACATGGCTCTTTGCAATTCCCAAGATTTCTACTATATCGGATGCTTTTTTATACTCACTGTTATTTGCTATAAACAACAAGACCACAAACTCCATATATGAAAGTCCATACTTCTCTCTGACAGGAAGAGTCACTTTTTCGTATAGATTAAGGCCAAGTCGAAAATAATAATAAGAATCCAGCTGTTTCATATATAGTTCGTTTCCGAACAAAATATATGCTTTACAACAACGCTGGTCAATATGATCATTTTATATTCTTATTCTCCATCCGCCACTCTGTAGGTGTTACGCCCTTTATCCTTTTAAATATCCTTGTGTAATATGCCTGGTCTTCAAAACCGCACTCCAATGAGGCTTGGGATATGGTTATTTGGGGGTTTTTCAATAATAAAAGACTTTTTGAAACTCTTACTTCATTAATATATTCAAAGATGCTCTTTCCCATTACCCTCTTAAATAGACGTGACAGATATGATTTGGAAAGCCCTGCGCTTCTACAGAGGTCATCCAAAGTAAGGTGCTCTTTATATCTGCTGTCAACAATAAAACGAACTGTTTTTATAGCTTCCGGGTACCCGCTCCAAGAGTAGTCTCTTATGAGATAAGCATATTCGGACAACATCTCTATCATAATGTTGGAGGCTGCCATGGAAGTGGACAGACTCTCTATCCTCTTTCCAAAGGCAGAAGAAAGCCTGTCTACATATACAGCCTCCACTCCCGCATCATATGCAGTCTTACGTAACAGTGTATTCATGATGATGGAGTAGTTCTGAATATTTCTGACAGGATTCTTATTTCTCTTCTCAACGGTTTCCTTAATGTCGAATGCTGATGATAACCGTGATAAGAATTCGAAGTCGCAACGTTTGACCGCATCCAACAACTGGGACTCCTGCTTGTATCTTTTTGCTATCTCATCGGCGTTATAATGCTCCAAGTCATCAAATACTATGTTCAGATTCTTTTTGTCATCTTCCCTTCGCCAAATGTATTCCCCTTCTCCCCAAAGATAATCAAACAAAGTATTCATCAACGGCATGAAAAGTCCGGAACTAGGCACCACAGGAATATTCAAGAGCTGATGTTTGGTGCCACCGAGCTCAAAAAGTAGAGTTTCATCTATATCCGCTTCAGACAAGTATTTCATAAGGAAAGGACCTATTAACACTATGTCTCCATTAAATCTGAAGATAATGAACTGAACATCAAAGAATGAATCGAATCTCAACACCTCTCTCTCTTCAGGCATCTTGATTCTTTTGCATATCGCCCTTATGTGAGGATTAGAAAAATCATTGTCTTTTCTTATCTCCATATTGATCATAAGTCTGGAAAGAACTTCTTTTGTGTAATTCAGAATTTCCATGGTTGTATTTTCTCATAAAAACCCACTATTTCAACAAAATAATCCTAATATAGGGCAATATTATTCAAAATGATTTTAAAAATATGAAATTATTATTTTTATAAAGGAGTACTTTACACTATGGAAAAAAAGGAAGTAAGACCATTTGGCATCAGAGACAAAATGGGTTATCTCTTCGGTGACTTCGGTAACGACTTCACCTTCATTCTCTCTTCTTCATTTCTCTTGAAGTTCTACACGGACATTATGGGCGTGAACGCAGCTGTAGTCGGCCTGGTGATGATGATCGCCAGATTCGTCGACGCATTTACAGACGTGGCGATGGGCCGTATCTGCGACAGGACAAAGCCTGGAAAGAACGGAAAGTTCAGACCTTGGATCAGGCGCATGTGCGGACCGGTTGCAATAGCATCATTCTTGATCTATCAGTCATCGCTCTCCGGTATGCCAATGGGATTTAAGATCGCATATCTCTTTGTCACATACATTCTCTGGGGTTCTGTATTCTACACATCCATCAATATTCCATACGGTTCAATGGCAAGCGCCATCTCCGCCGAGCCAGATGACAGACAGTCTCTTTCATCCTTCAGAACAATGGGTGGTATGTTTGCAGGAATGATCATCAGCATCGGTGTACCTCTTGTAGCTTATGACACACTCCAGAACGGAGACGTAGTCCTTAATGGCGGAAGATTTACAATCATTGCTGGAATCTTTTCTATTCTTGCAGTCGGCTGTTACCTTCTTTGCTACTCACTTACAACAGAAAGAGTCATTCCTGAAGTCGACGAAGCAAAGTTCAAGAACAACTCTGTCGGCAACATGCTTAAGAATGCTGTTACAAACAGAGCTCTCATCAGCATCATAGCTGCTTCTGTAGTAATGCTCCTTGCTCAGCTTACTCAGCAGTCTATGGCTGGTTATGTATATCCAAACTACTATAGAAACGCTACAGCCCAGTCCTTGTCTTCCTTGGCGATGTTGGGAGGTATGATCGTAGCCGCTGCACTGGCAAAGCCTCTGGCAAGAAAGCTCGGCAAGGCAGAGCTCTCTGTAATTTCCAACCTCTTTGCAGGTGCCGTAGGTGTTATTCTCTTCTTCGTCAGACCTGCCAACGTTTGGGTATTCGTTGCACTTCAGTGCCTCTGCTGGCTGGGTCTCGGAATCTTCTCAATGATCTGCTGGGCTCTTATTACAGACGTAATCGACGACGCAGAGCTTAGAAACGGTATCAGGGAAGACGGAAGCGTATATGCCCTCTACTCTTTTGCAAGAAAGCTTGGACAAGCATTGTCTGCTGGTCTCTCAGGCGTCCTCTTGTCTTTGATCGGATATACAACGGAAACAGCCTTTACAACTTCCGTTACAGAAGGTATCTTCAATATCTCCACAATAGTTCCAGCTGTAGGCTTTATACTTCTTGCTGCTATTCTTTGGTTCTGGTATCCACTCCACAAAAAGACAGTCAACGAAAATGTAAGAAAGCTTAAGGAGCTTCACAACAACAAATAAGGATTGATTATGAGAAAAGTTACAAACATTAATTCTCTTTGGGCATTTAGAAAGACAGAAGTCCCACCATCTTCCTTTGACAGGAATTGGGATCTGGTTTCTCTTCCCCATACTTGGAACAACATCGATGGTATTGACGGGGGAAACGACTACTGGAGAGGGAAGGCCACATATGCAAAAACTCTCACTCTGGAAGAATTGCCGGAGGGAAAAGACAACTATCTTGAAATAAACGGAGCAAACTCCTCCGCAGATGTTTTCTTTAACGGAGAACACATTGCACATCATGACGGTGGATACTCAACATTCAGAGTCCTGTTGCCAAAAAAAGTAAAGAGCGAGAATCTTCTTGTCATCCAAGTTGACAACAGCGCCAACAAGACTGTTTATCCACAGATGGCCGACTTTACTTTCTATGGCGGCCTCTATAGAGATGTAAATATTATTTCGGTGCCTGAAGTCCACTTTGACTTGGACTACTACGGGGGACCAGGGGTAATGGCTACAC
>CAMEXG010000102.1 GCA_945947045.1 uncultured Spirochaetales bacterium
AGAGTATATCTGGATGAGTAATCTAATTCTTTGATCAATAAAGCATCAGTCAGATCGATAAATATTAGGACGATATAGATTAGGAGTCTGTAGACGGCTGCTAATATGATTGTTGTGCTTTGGCATATTGGATTATTCAGCGTGGTCTTTTTCCTACTCCTAGTGTTGGTTTGGTCGCTCAACACTTCTTCTTATGTGCAAGGACATCTTCAATACGAATACTTTTCTTTGTTATTCATATAGCTTATCAAGAAGTATTCCAAAAGCTTAAAAACAACACAAAAAATGTTTATGGAGTAACACTAAGTCCAGAAAAATAAATCTTTTACCAACTTTTCTTTTCCTATAAATACATTTTACCTATAGAATATAGAAGCAAGGAGACGTCTATGGATTACCTTGCAAAAGTAAACTCTACACCACTCTATTTTGTTGTAGGCGCAGTTCTATTATTTGTAGCTTGTGGTTGTTTATGGTTCATCGTTCGTTCTTATAAAGCTGGAATTAAAATCGGGATGAAGAAAGAAGTATTGAAAAAAGCTATCACTTCATCTGCTTTTTTCACTGTTCTTCCTGCTGTTTCAATTCTTTTAGGGGTCATAGCACTCTCAGGTTCCCTTGGAGTTCCCACAGCATGGATGAGACTAAGCGTAGTAGGAAACCTTTCATACGAAGCAATTGCAGCGGAGTCGGCAGCACAGGCAATGGGCGCGACTCTTGATTCTTCAGTTCTTACACCCAGCAACTTAGTAACCATCATCGCCGTCATGACAACAGGTATCTGTTGGGGAATTCTCTGTACAATATTCTTATGTAAGAAATACTCTACCAAGTGTCAGAAGGTACTCTCAAAAGGAAGTGGAAAAGGAAAAAAGAGCTTTACTGACTGGGCGATGGTGGCAATGTTCATCGGTTTCTGCGGCACTTTTATCGGTGCTTATACAGCAGAAGCAGTAAGAGGTACTTGGGTGCCTCTCTTTACAGCTGTAGTGGCAGCCGTGGTCATGAAGATCTGTGAATATTTATCAGAGAAGAAAAACGTCAAATGGCTTGATAACTTCTCACTTGCCCTTTCAATGCTTGTTGCAATGGCGTCAAGTGTAATCGTTTCACTTTAAGGAGGAAGAAATGGATAGTTTTGATTATTCTGAATATGAAAAAAGCTTACATAGAGATGGAAGAATAATGAATGCCATAGGCATATCCCTGCTTCTCTCAATACCTTTCATCTTCTCCTTTATTCTGGAAGCCCATATCGAATGGAAAGGATATCTCTCTGGTGTTTTGAGACTAAGTGCCACTTACCTGCCCATTTGTATAGTGGAGTTTTTGATCTATGTGCCGATTCTTGGAGCGGGTGCTTCATATCTATCTTTCATTACAGGAAATATCATCAACATGAAGCTGCCTTGTGCCTATAACTCACGAGAGATTGCAGGAACAGAAGCAGGAACCCCTGAAGATGGAATTATCACAACACTAAGTGTGGCGGTTTCTTCCCTTGTAACCATGCTTGTTATTTTTATCGGAGTCTTATTGTTAATTCCTCTTACACCTATCTTACAAAATCCGAATCTCAAGCCAGCCTTCGATAATCTGCTGCCTGCCCTCTTCGGAGCTCTTGCCGCCCAGTATTTCACAAAGAGCTGGAAAATAACGGCAATACCTCTTTTGTTGATGACAGTTCTCTGTATTGTGATTCCATCTCTTGTAAAACAGACAACAATAATGATGATTGTAGTAGGGGCAATGGCAATAGGAATCGCCTTCCTCTTATATAAGAAAGGAATGCTGGAGGAGAAGAAATGAAGGATCAAATAATTTATGCAGAGAAGCTTTCAAAAATGATTCAGTGTGAAACTATCAGCGTACCTGATGTTCCCAACACAGAGAAATTCGATAAATTCCATACTCTGTTGGAGGAGCTGTTTCCTAATGTATTCTCAAAGGGTGAAGTGCATTATATAGACTCTTCTATTCTCATTAAATGGAAGGGAAAAGGGAATTCCGAACCAATACTATTGATGTCCCACCAGGATGTAGTTCCAGCTGAAGGGGAATGGAAATATCCACCGTTCTCAGGGGAAATAAAAGAAGACAGAGTCTGGGGACGAGGTACAGTCGATACAAAGGGTTCCCTTATGTGTATCTTCCAAAGTATCGAAGAATTGATGGAAGAGGGATACACACCCGAAGGAGATGTTTATATAGCATCATCCTCTACTGAGGAAGTTGCTGGATCCGGCGCCCCTAAAACTGTCCAGTGGTTGAAAGAACACAATGTAAGGCTACAGTTTCTCATGGACGAAGGCGGCATGATTGTAGACGAGCCCATGGCTGGCGTCAAAGGCAGATATGCAATGATCGGCACCATGGAAAAGGGAACTGGCAACATAAAAATCATAGCACGCTCTACAGGGGGACACGCTTCCGCCCCTGAGAAGAATACTCCTATTGCTAGACTTTCCGCTTTCATCTGCGACATTGAGAAAAAGAATCCCAACAAACTGGAGTTTACCCCGACAGTACTTGAGATGTTCAAACGTCTTGGTCCTCAGGCAAAAGGAGTACTTGGCTTTGCTATGAGACACGCCAAGCTGCTGTCACCGGTACTAAAGAAAGTACTGCCTGCAGTAAGTGCCAAAGGAGCGGCAATGCTCAGAACCACTATGGCTTGGACAATGTACTCTGGTTCCAGTGCCAGAAACGTACTACCGGAGAATGCCTGGGTTAACATCAACACAAGGTTCATTATTCATCAGGGAATAGAAGATACAAAGAAGATTCTTCAGCCTTACCTGGAAAAATATGACCTTGAAGCAGAGTACATTAACTGCCATGAACCTCAGACACCTGTAGACCATAACGGAAAAGCCTTTAAGAGGGTGGAAGAAGTAGTAAGAGAAATATACCCAGGAGTCATTCCATCTCCATATGTCATGACAGGTGGAACTGATGCATACTACTATGCTCCTGTAACTGACAACGCAATCAGATTCGCACCTATCTACATAGATTCTCAGCAGTTAGGGTCTATTCATGCAAAAGACGAGAACATGTTCGTCTCGTCTCTGCCAAAAGCTATAGAATTCTATAAAGCTTTAATCAAAAAGATGTAAGAGAAGCCCCATCGAAAAGGTGGGGCTCATTCATTAGAATAGGTGTGTTCCTACCTTCATCGCCTCTAAATGTGCTTCTTCCGGCCACACTGAAGCCTGAACTTCTCCAATATGAGCTTTGTGGAGAAGGAACATACAGAGTCTGGACTGTCCTATACCGCCGCCTATTGTTTGAGGGAAGTCACCATTAAGGAGTCTCTTATGCCAATAGAGATCTTTTCTCTCTTCCAAGCCTCTTATTTCAAGCTGTCTTAGAAGTGTCTCCCTATCTACCCTGATACCCATACTTGAAAGCTCAAGATTCTTCTGTCTCACCTTATCCCATACAATGATATCGCCATTGAGACCATGGAAACCATCAGGAGTAGGTGTAGACCAATCGTCGTAGTCAGGAGCACGTCCTGAGTGAGGAGGATTACCATAACCGATACCAATTAAGAATACTGCTCCATACTTCTTTGCAAGTTCATACTCTCTCTCATCAGGAGTCTTATCAGGCCACATCTGAGCAGCTTCTTCTGTATGGACAAATGTAATCTCTTCCGGCAGATAATCATTCAATACAGGATAAAGCTCAGAGAGATTAAAAGCTGTACGCTTGATGGCGCCGTAGATTATAGTTACAGTCTTCTTTAGGAAAGAAAGATTCCTCTCCCCTTCATCCATCACTTTTTCCCAATCCCACTGGTCTACATAGATTGAGTGGATGGAATCAATATCATCGTCTGGTCTGATGGCGTTCATATCTGTGTATAAACCGAAGCCTGGCTTATAGCCAAGATCTGCAAGAGCCATCCTCTTCCACTTTGCAAGGGACTGGACGATCTCCATTCTCTTCTCTCCCATATTCTTTACAGGAAAAGAAACAGGTCTCTCTATACCATTGAGATCGTCGTTTATTCCACTTCCGGACTCCACAAACAGAGGAGAAGTGACCCTGCTGAGTCTCAAAGCTCCGGCAAGTTCTTTTTCGAACAAGTCTTTTGCGGCTTTAATAGCCTTTTCCGTGTCATGTTGATTAAGTAATGGTCTATAACCATCTGGGAACTGATGCATATGTATTCCTCTTTTTATGAAATTATAGAGATTAGGCTTTTCCATTACAATTAGATTCTATAAAACGTTTTTCTTTTGTTTTATTTGAAATACTATAAACCCATGATAAATCTAGTACTTGACCTTGATACAGGAATCGATGATGCCATAGCACTCTCCATAGCCGCTAAAGACGAGAGAATAAACCTACTTGGTGTAACATGTACTTATGGTAATGTGACAGTGGATGAGAGTGTATATAACACTTTGGCACTTTTAAGTCTTTTAAATAGAATAGATGTTCCTGTCTACAGAGGAAGAGACAGAGCTCTTATTTCTACATCCACTTATGTTCCCCATGAAGCAGGGAGAAAGATTCATGGCAAAAAGGGATCGGGCGATATATCACTAAAAGAAAGCAAAAGAAAAGCAGAAACTACAAATGCAATTGATTATCTTTCTTCTCTTATGATGAAAAGAGATGACTTCACAATAATAACAACAGGTCCTATGACGAACCTCGCTTCCATCTTGTTATCCTATCCTTCTCTTTCAACATGGAAAGGAAAGATTATCTTTATGGGTGGAGCATTAACTGTACGTGGAAACGTCAACCACTTTTCAGAAGCAAATATCTATAAAGATCCAGAGGCGGCAAAGATTGTTATTGAAAGCGGTCTCGATATAACAATGATTGGCTTGGATGTAACGGAAAGGACAAGGCTTTATAGAAAAGATGCAGAGAAATGGAAAAACAGAAAGAGTGAAATAGGAAGAACACTTGGCTCTATGCTTGATTATTACCTGGATAATACTCTTGGTCTCGATGAGACTTACGTCCATGACCCGTCTGCTGTCATCTCATCTCTCCATCCAGAGTTTTTCTCTTTTATCTCTCTTCCTCTTACAGTTGAAACAGAATCCATAGATAGAGGTAGAGTTATTGTAGATGAAAAAAGGCTCATGGAAAGAGACAAAATGGTAAAAGTAGCACTGGATGTAGATAGAAATAAAATAGAAACCTTCCTGTCTCATTTCGACAAATACCTCTAATCCGACGCTACCTGATAACATCAAAGAATGATGATATCCAGAGTCTTTCGTCAAAAAGATAAGAAAAGAACAATTCTAAACATAATAGACTCAGGGAAACTATCTTTCTCTCATGTTATCAGAGAAATCCTGTTTCATGATAAAACAGAAGCCTTTGTTTTAACAAATAAAAGACCATAGAGACTAATAATCCCTATGGCCTCATTAATAGTATTTTCTATCTTATTTCCATATTTTTGGCAGAATAACCATTGCAATAACAAAAGCTACAAGAGCCGTGATCCAAGCAGCAATTACAGAGAGGAACAATCCTCCCACCAAGAATCCGATGAATGAACAAGCAGCGATTGTCAAAACATATGGAAGCTGGGTTGCAACATGCTCAAGGTGAGGACATCCTGCACCTGTGGAGGATAGGATGGTAGTATCTGAAATAGGAGAAGCATGGTCTCCGAATACTGCACCACCAAGAACGGCACTTATTGAAATAAGAGTTGCATTAAGACAAGCAGAAGCATCTAGACCCTTACTTGATGCCAAGCCCACTGCAATTGGCATGACAATTGGTATCATGATAGCAAATGTACCCCAGCTAGTACCGGTTGCAAACGCAATAAGAGCAGAAAGAACAAATACGATTGCAGGAACAAGAGAGAGTGGGAACCCACCACCGACAACAACTTCAGAGAGATATGAAGCTAATCCAAGTCCTCCATCTTCTGGACTTGCCTTTATGATAGTACCTATTGACCATGCCATAACAAGAATGACAAGAGCAGGAACCATTGACTTGATACCATTCATAAGAGCATCGGAAGCTTCTCTTATGTTCATAAGCCTTCTACATAGATAATAAATATATGTAAAGATAATAGTGATGATGACTGCATACCAGAGGGCCATTGAAGCATCAGTATTGTTAAACGCATCCCCAAGTGTCATGCTTCCAGCAGCCTGGGCGATAGTTGTAATAGATTCACCATCGACAGCAAGCATCCATGTAACAAATGGGAACATAAATAAAGCAGACACAATAAGGACGATGATAGGAAGAAGCATATCGATCATCTTTGCCCTGCCATTATCTGTCTTCTCCTCCCCTTTCATCTCTCCCGGAGCCTCACCATAATTGACGTTATAGAGAACGCCTTCATCTGCAAGTTTCTGGCTCTTCTTCATCGGACCGTAATCACGGCCAGTGAGAATAATGGTGACTACCATTATAAGAGTAAGAATAGCATAGATATTGTAAGGGACTGCCTTCAAGAAGAATGAGAACTCTGTAATTCCAAATGTCTCAAAGCCTTCACTTCCCTTGAGAATACTCATTACTGTGATAACCCATGATGAGATTGGAACTAAGATACAGACAGGAGCAGCCGTAGAGTCCAACACCCAAGCCAGCTTAGCTCTTGGTATCTTGTTTTTGTCTGCAATTGGTCTCATTACTGTACCCACAGCCAAAGAGTTGAAATAGTCGTCAATAAATATAATGATGCCGCACACCCAGGCAAGAAGAAGGCTTGTCTTTGGATCATTAACCTTTTTCTTAGCCCATCTACCGAAGGCCTCAGCACTACCTGTCTTCGATAGGATACCGACCAGACCTCCTAAGAGTGCACAGAAGAGGAATATCCTGATATTCCATCCATCTGTAAGAACATCTGCCAGCAAATCTGTAAATCTAAGAAGAGCTGTAACAGGATTTCCTCCTGCAACAATGAGTGCCCCTGAAACAATCCCGATAAATAGTGATATGATTACGTCTTTTGTGATAAACGCAAGAGTAATTGTCAAAACTGGTGGAACAAGCCCCCAGATACCAAAGTTTTCCATAACTTCTCCTTTTTACAAAAGCTTTGAAACTCTAAATAAAAAAAAGAAATAGTTCTACTTAAATACATTCAAACTGTAAAAACTTTATACAGTATGTTATTTCTATAACAATATTCTAAAAAATGACTACCAATAATCATCCGAAAAAATAGAAGAAAACTTCTTTAATTCTTTATGACTCTTTTTTTGTCATCATTGTGTAATACTATAATGAGATATAATATATATGATGAAAACAAAGGGGACAACTATTTTTAATGCAATCAGAAAAGCGTCGGTTATTATACTCAATGTCATTAAGTTAGGCATTTAATTGGCACATAAGGAGTCACCAGTAGCGGAAAAAATCAATGCTGGTGGCTCTTTCCTTTTTGTCGCATCCATAAGGCCTGAG
>CAMEXG010000103.1 GCA_945947045.1 uncultured Spirochaetales bacterium
CAATAGGAAAATGAACAGACAAAATGGAAGTTACATTTATCTTCTACAATCGCTATCAAGTGTTTAGTTTTTTTGTAATGATCAATCTACTGTAAATATTTCAATGTCATCGATAAAGCCTGAACGTGACATCTCTTCCATGATTCCTGGAACGGATGCCGCCCTGGAACAGATGATGGATGCCTTTAGGAGAATATCGCCGTCATGGGTGTGGGTCATAGTAATATTTCTGATGGTGATATGAATGGCGTCCAGTCTTTTCTTTACATCAAAAAGAGTCATGTTATGCTTTGTCAGGTTAATGGTGACGGAGCCTGTGTTTGTACTGAATGCCTTATGTTCCTGCTTATGCATTACATACTGGATTAGAAGCATTAATACAGTACATGCAATTCCCAGTGCATATAAACCGCTTCCAATGGCGAGACCTATTCCCACAGTAGCCCAAAGACCTGCTGCAGTTGTGACTCCTATTATGTTGTCACGCTTGACAAATATAACGCCTGCACCCAAGAATCCGATGGCCTGTACAACTCCGGATGCCATACGGGAAGCGTCCACCTGAACAGAGGAAAGGTATACTACATCCAAGAAACCATACTTTGAAATGATCATCATCAGAGCAGATGCCAGTGCCACCAGCATATGAGTTCTCAAGCCTGCACTTTTAAGTCTCTTCTCTCTCTCCCAACCGATGAGCATGCCGCAAAGTGTAGAGAGAAGAACTCTTCCTATCAGGATCAAAACCAACGAGTATGTAAAAGTGAATTCAGGCATTTTTCCTCCTTGGTAATAAAGAAGCTCTCCCTTAAATAAGGGAAAAACTATTACAACCAATCTCTTCTGTATTATTTAGAGAAACAAGACTCATTATTTCTCTTTTGATTTGACAAGTATGCCTATTTTTTTAGAAATTTCCACAAATATTTGAATTTTTTATAATTATTTCGCAGAAATAAAGTTATCAATAACAAATACTTATAATGCCATAAAAAACATTTGTCGGCTATCTTGCATTATTCCCATGTCACTAAATCTTTTTTAATGTCATCGAATACCTCGTATAGAAAGAAAGTATTTCTGAAGCCTCTTTTATTTATAATTAACCCAATCATACTTTCCCTCTTGTGAGAAGGTGCGTAGAATAAACAATCAAAAGGTCGGAATTAATGGAAATAATAAAAAGAGACGGTAGAAAAGAGTCTTTTGACTCAATAAAGATTTCTAATGCAATCAGAAAGGCCCTGATCAGCGTAGGGGAGAAGGATGCTGATTCTCTCAGTATTAATCTTACAAGGATTGTTGAAGAGAGGCTTACCGATAAGAGTGAATGGAGTGTAGAACTTATTCAGGATATTGTGGAAGAGACTCTGATGTCTCAGGGTCAGTTTGCAGCTGCAAAGAGTTTTATTCTATTCCGTCAAAGACGAACAATCTTAAGAGGAGAGAGGGAACAGCTCGCTCTTTCCTTCTCTTATGAGGGGTTTTCGAAAGTACTGGATGATATTCAAAAAGATTATGATGATCCTAAGTATTCATTGAGAATTCTCTCAGATAAATTCTCTTCATTCTTAAAGGAAGGAATGAGCGCTTTGGAGAAGGAGAACGCTCTTACAAAGGCTTCTGTGGAACTAACCACTGCAGATGCTCCTCGATGGGATTTTATTGCAGGGAGATTTCTCTCTTTCTTCTTTGAGAGAAGAATTAATGAAAGCATGAAAAGAAGAAATATCTTTTCCTTCTCAGAGAAGCTGAATTATCTGGTGTCGGAAGGGCTTTACTTAAAAGATATAACCGACAATTACACTAAAGAAGAGATAGAAGAGGCTTACACTTATATAGACGGAGAGAGAAATAAGCTCTTCACATATTCAGGATTGGATCTCTTATTGAAGAGATATGTAATACGCTCCCATAAACATGAAGTCTTGGAGACTCCTCAGGAGATGTATCTTGGCATCGCCCTCCATCTAGCCATGCCTGAGACAAAAGATAGAATGAAAAGGGTAAGAGAGTTCTATGACATGCTCTCCAAAATGGAAGTGACTATGGCGACTCCCACACTCTCCAATGCCCGTAAGCCCATCCATCAGCTCTCTTCCTGCTTCATCGACACTGTTCCTGATTCTTTGGACGGCATCTATAGAAGTATAGACAACTTTGCAAAGGTATCGAAGTTCGGTGGAGGAATGGGCCTCTATTTTGGTAAAGTCAGGGCAAACGGCTCTGCTATCAGAGGCTTTGAAGGTGCAGCAGGTGGTGTCATCAGATGGATCAGGCTTGTCAACGATACTGCTGTTGCAGTGGATCAGCTTGGAGTAAGGGCCGGGGCGGTGGCTGTATACTTGGACATCTGGCACAAAGATATTCTTGAATTCTTATCTCTCAGGACAAATAACGGTGATGAGAGAATGAAGGCCCACGATGTGTTCCCTGCAATCTGTTATCCAGATTATTTTTGGAAGCTTTGCAGTGAAGACTTGAACCAGATGTGGTACATGATGTGCCCTTATGAAGTCTATAAGACCAAGGGGTATCATCTGGAGGATTATTGGGGGGATGAGTGGACCGAAAAGTATCTGGAGTGTGTAAACGACAATAGAATACAAAAGAGAAGCATCGTCTTGAAGGACTTGGTGAGGTTGATCATCAAGAGTGAAGTAGAGACAGGTACTCCTTTTGCATTCAATAGAGATACCGTCAATAGGATGAATCCCAATAAGCATAAGGGAATCATTTACTGCTCTAATCTATGTACAGAGATAGCTCAGAATATGTCCGAGATTGAGGCAGAGGAGAGCAGAATCGTAAATGAAGACGGCGATATTGTAGTCGTAAACAAAACAAAACCCGGAGACTTTGTAGTGTGTAACCTGGCCTCCCTCTCTCTGGGCAATATCGATTTGGAGGATAAGGAACATCTTTCATCTTTGGTACACAGTGTGGTAAGGGCATTGGATAATGTCATAACCCTTAACTTCTATCCAGTTCCATATGCAAAAATCACCAATGACAAGTACCGCTCCATCGGTCTGGGAGTATCAGGCTACCACCATGCCCTTGCCAAGAGAAAGATCAAATGGGAGAGTGAAGACCACCTTTCTTTCATGGATAAAGTCTTTGAAGAGATTAATTATGCCGCCATCGACGCTTCTTCAGAGCTGGCTGTCGAGAAGGGTGTATATTCTTACTTTGAAGGCAGCGAATGGGAAAGCGGACTTTATTTTGATAGACGAGGATATGAAAGTCAGGAGTGGAAGACGCTGAGAGAGAAGGTTAGGAAGAATGGTATGAGAAACGCATATCTATTGGCCGTCGCCCCTACTTCCAGCACCAGCATCATCTGTGGAACCACAGCAGGTGTAGACCCGGTGATGAACAGGTTCTTCTATGAAGAGAAGAAGGGTGCAATGCTTCCTCGTGTAGCTCCTTCTCTATCTATGGAAACCTGGTGGTTCTATAAGAGCGCCCACACAATAGACCAGACATGGTCTGTAAGAGCTTGTGGAATAAGACAACGTCATATCGATCAGGCGCAAAGTGTCAATCTCTACATAACAAATGATTTTACAATGAGACAGGTTCTCAACCTATATCTACTGGCCCATAAATGTGGTGTAAAGACAATATATTACGTAAGAAGCAAGAGCCTTGAAGTTGAGGAATGTGAGAGCTGTTCAAGCTAGGAGGATGAAAATGGATGAACTAAAGATTAAACCTCTTTTTAATCCCAATGGTGACATTGAGGTTGAGAAAAGAAGGATGGTTGGTGGAAATACTACCAACCTTAATGACTTTAATAATATGAAGTATGGCTGGGTATCTGATTGGTATAGACAGGCTATGAATAATTTCTGGATTCCTGAAGAGATTAACCTTTCCCAAGATTTGAAGGATTATCATCATCTTTTGCCTTCCGAGAGGACCGCTTACGACAAGATTCTCTCCTTCCTTGTGTTCCTTGATAGTCTTCAGACGGCAAACCTTCCCTCTGTCAGCGACTATGTAACAGCCAATGAAGTGGGGCTTTGTCTTCATATACAGACATTCCAGGAGTGTCTTCACAGTCAGGCATATTCTTATATGCTGGATACTATCTGTTCCCCTGAAGAGAGGAATGACATTCTCTTCCAGTGGAGGACAGATGAGCACTTGTTGAAGAGAAACACTTTCATAGGAAACTGTTACAATGACTTCAGGGAAAATAGGGATTTGAAGCACCTGATGAAGGTTATGATCGCCAACTATATTCTGGAAGGTATTTATTTCTACTCCGGGTTCATGTTCTTCTATAACCTTTCCAGAAATGGAAAGATGCCAGGTTCCGCACAGGAAATAAGGTATATTAACAGAGACGAGAACACTCACCTGTGGCTCTTTAGAAACATCATTCTGGAATTGAAGAAGGAGGAGCCTCAGCTCTTTGGTGAAGAGGATATAAAAGAGTATAGAGAGATGATGGAAGAGGGAGTGAGACAGGAAGCCGCTTGGGGTGAGTATGTCATCGGTGAAGATATTCCGGGACTTACCGGAAAGATGGTAAGAGATTATATCTTCTACCTGGGCAATTTGAGGTGGTCCAGTCTTGGCTTCGGAACTCTTATTCCCGGATATGAAGATGAGCCGGAAGATATGGCATGGGTATCTAAATATTCAAATGCCAATATGGTCAAGACGGACTTCTTTGAAGCAAGAAGTACAGCTTACGCAAAGAGTACTGCTTTGGTGGACGATCTTTAATAATGATTCATCCTCCCCGCAAAAGCGAGGAGGATAATTCTTTTTCGATTATTCAAGACACGATAGATACTGGGCTTCAAAGAGTCGAATGTACGACTCTTTATTGAGAAATAGTTCATCTGTATCAAAGATTGGGTGTTCGTTCATATATAATTCTGAATATCTCTTTCTGTCTCCCATATTCTTGATTCTTAGCCAGGCGTCTATCGATATTGGGAATAAGAGGTCAGAGTAGTTTTCTTCCTCTCTCAAGAAGTAATCTCTTCTTTTTCCGCTTATTCCAATTGGGAAACAAGAGTATTCCTCATTGAGTTTTGTCTTATTAATAAGCTTTTTCTTATTCTCCAAATCCTCGTCTTCAAGATAATAAATACGAGTAAACTCAAGTTTAGAGAGGATAAAGGCTCTTAATAGTCTAGCGGCCTCTTTGTGTTCTTTTTCCCCAGCCTTCTCTTCATTTCCCATTCCAAGCCTTTCTCTGATGGAACCGTTTGTCTCTTCTGCAAATAACAGAAAGTCTTTGTAGTACAGCTTCATACTGTCTCCTTTTTAGCGCCTTATTTTTTGACGTGCGCAATAGGGATCAAATCCACGTCTTAGTATTTATCCACTCAAGTGGATTGGGACTGTAACTAGAAACAAGAGGGGGGTCTGGAAAAAGAAAAAAGACCATTACAGGTCCGACTCTTCCTTTAGCAGATACGGCTGCAAGTAGAAGTTTAAATCCCGTTGACTACCAAATAACATTTATTTTGATATGTGTAAAGATGCCGTCTCAATTATTTTTCGTATATCTCCCTTGCTCTCATCCATGATCTTCAGGAAGAATAAATCGTTGTCTCTGTATCCGTAGGCCACTTTTCATAAAGCCACAATAAGGTTGTTATTTTCGTCCTTCTTGATAGAGAAAAATCTATAGATACCATGAACTATGATGCCTTCATTACGGATACAAAGAAACCTTGGAAATATTCCTTTGCGTCATGCTCTGTATTATCTTTCCGATTCTCTAGATAGCCATTGGGGTACACCGATCTGATTATTCCATCTATCTCCGGCAAGAAGACTTCCAAATTACTTTTTGCATTTATAATCAGGTGATAGTGAAAGAGTGTTCATTTATTGCTCTTCACTATATTTACACAGCTTATACCCCCAAAAATGATATACAATCCAGAGGCTTATTAAACTACGAGTCTCGCGGATGAAGCAGATTAACAGCTTTGCCCTCAGAAACGCTGATCATGGCATATGAAATCCATAAGGTTGACATGTCTGATTCCATTTCGCTTCTGGAGAAGATAATCGGTTGTAAGCACATACTTATTGTAATTGTCCCTGATCATTTCAAGCGGACGATATTCCCGGTCTTCAGTATCCTTACTGAGGAGAATAGTGTAAGCAACCTGAAGGTATGCATAGTTCATATCATTGTCTCGAACTATAAAATCACATTCCAGCTTGCCTATGCGACCGACACTTACAGAATATCCAAGGCTTCGTGCGTATACATACACAATGTTTTCAAGTGCCGGTCCAAAGTTTATCTGATTATCTGTATTCATTGCAAAGAAAAAGCTCAGGTCCGCAAGATAATACTTCTTTTCTCCGCTTAGGGAACGTTTCGACTTCATGTCAAACCGAGGACACTCATAAAGGATCTTTGCATCAAGTAGTATCTGAATGTATTTAGTCACAGTTTCCCGTCCAATCAAAAGACCATTTTTCCTTAATGCCTCATGGAGGCTGTTGATACTTGTTACAGCACCGAAATTGTTGACAATATAGTTCCTTACAGCTTCAAAAGCTGCAACATCCTTGATTTTGACTCTTCTGCGGATATCTTTCTCAAAGATTTCCTTGATTACTCCACTGACATAGGTTCTTTTTGAATCAATGTCATCCATCAACACTGTCCGAGGAAAGCCTCCTTCCAGAATAAACCCGGTCAACTCTGCCTGAGGATTTGAATTGACAGCTTTTCCATAGAACTGCTTCATCTCTTCATATTCATCGAAGCTTAATGGAAACAGTTCAAATTCCAGATATCTTCCGGTAAGCTTTGTCACAAGTTCACCGCTCAGAAGATATGAATTGGAGCCTGTGATGAAAATGGAATAGTTTCCATCCCTACGATACCCATTTAGCAGTTCTTCAAATCCCTCTACATTCTGGATCTCATCGATGAATAGATACTTAAGCCCGTCCGCAGTTGCCATTGAATCAATCAGTGTCTCCAACTGGTCCGGCTCCTTTATCTTCCGATATCCTCTTTTATCAAGATCAATATATATGATGTTTTCTTTCGAGACTCCGGAAGAACGGAGTTCATCAGCAATAGTTTCCATTAGGCAGGATTTCCCGCATCTCCTGACTCCAGTAATGACTTTTATGATATCGTCGTCATGGAAAAAGCTTCGTATTTTTCCAAGGTACTTTTCACGTTTGAATAATCCTGCCATATCCACTCTTCCTTCTACCTTAGTATAACACCATAGAGCCTTAAAATGCACGTTATGATTGCAATTTTTTCAATTATTTCATTTCTTGTAATGATAACTACCGTATAAGCTTCATTTCTGTAAAGACTACCATAAAAGTATAATGAACGAAGAAATCTTTCCCGAGGAAGCTGATGGTGTCATTATGTTTTTGAACATAGAAAGGCTCTC
>CAMEXG010000104.1 GCA_945947045.1 uncultured Spirochaetales bacterium
GCTGCCATTGCCAGACAGAAGCTAAGGGGCCCCTTTTTTCGTGGAAGACACAGATTAAGGGAGCAAAGCAATGTTCAAAATCAAAGTCAATTCAAAAATAACAGAAACAACAGAAAACAAGTCTCTCTTACGTTATCTGAGAGATGATCTAAAAATCACATCAGCCAAAGACGGATGCTCCGAGGGAGCCTGCGGAACATGCACAATTCTCTTTGACGGAGAAGCAGTCAAAGCATGTACTCTGACGACAAAAATGGCTGACGGGCACTCAATTCTTACAGTTGAGGGGCTTTCTGATTGGGAAAAGAAAGTCTACGATTACTCTTTCGGCAAGGCTGGAGCTGTACAATGTGGTTTCTGCATTCCCGGAATGATTATGGCTGCCAAGGGTCTTTTGGATATTAATCCAGACCCAAGCGAAGATGAAATAAGATACGCCATTAGAAACAATATCTGTAGGTGTACCGGTTATGTAAAAATAGTGGGGGCTATTAAACTAGCAGCTGGAATCTTTAAAGAGGGAGGACTTGGAGAAGAGAAGGAAGAATGGAAAATCGGTGCAAGGGTAAAGAGGCCTGATGTAAGTGAGAAGGTCTTAGGTTATGGGAAATATCCGGATGACCTCTACGTAGACGGAATGCTTCATGCTGTAGCCCTCAGATCCAAGTATCCAAGGGCAAAGCTTCTCTCCCTCGATAAAACGGAGGCGGAGAAAGCGGAAGGCGTAGTGGCTATTTTTACTGCCAGCGACATTCCTGGCAACAAAACAGTAGGACACATCGTCAAAGATTGGGAAGCAATGATAGGAGTCGGAGAGACCACAAGATTCCTAGGAGATCCTGTTGCTCTTGTTGTGGCCGATACCCGTGAAAGAGCAGATAAAGCGAAGGATCTTATTAAAGTAGAGTACGAAGTCCTGCCATTCATCTCATCTATAGACGAAGCAAAGAAAGAAGGGGCGGTACTAGTTCATCCTGAATACAAAGGAAACATTGCCCAAGAGCGTCATATATCGAGAGGAGACGCGGAGAAGGCTATTAGAGAATCTGAGTATACATATACTTCTGTCTTCACTACGCCCCATACTGAGCATGCTTTCCTAGAGCCTGAATGCGCTCTATCTATTCCGACTACAGATGGAGTAAGAATCTACTCTACAGACCAAGGCGTATTCGACACCCAGCATGAAACGGCTCCTATGCTTGGTCTCCCTTATGATAAAGTCGAAGTATTCAACTGCCTTGTAGGAGGAGGATTCGGAGGAAAAGAAGACGTTACAGTACAGCACTTGTCAGCTCTTGCAGCTTTCCTTTTGAAAAAACCTGTCAAGATGAAACTCTCTCGAAAAGAGAGCCTATTGTTCCATCCGAAGCGCCATCCTATGAAAGAGAAGCTTACTATAGGCGTAGACAAAGAGGGAAGAATCAAAGGCGTCATTGCCGAAGTCGAAGCAGATACAGGAGCATATCAGTCTCTTTGCGGACCTGTACTAGAGAGGGCATGCACCCATGCCGCCGGTCCATATAACTATCAGAACTTCAAAATCGACGGATATGCATATTACACAAATAACCCGCCTTCAGGAGCATTCAGAGGCTTTGGGGTGACACAGACATGCTTCGGCTTGGAAAGCCCCCTCGACAGGCTAGCTGATAAAGTAGGTATTTCCAGTTGGGATATTAGGTATATTAATGCGATCAAGCCAGGAGACGAACTGCCTAACGGTCAGATAGCCGATCCTTCCACAGGTCTAAAAGAAACCCTGGAGGCAGTAAAAGAAGACTATGATGAAAACGAAGTCGTAGGTATCGCCTGTGCCATGAAAAATGCAGGTGTAGGAGTTGGACTTCCTGATTATGGAAGAGTCAAATTAAATATCGAAAACGGCAAAGTCATTATCAAGTGTGCAGGATCCTGCATCGGTCAAGGTCTATGGTCTGTATTAAAGCAGATTGTTGCAGATACATCAGGAATAGATGGAGACAGAATCGAAGTAGAGAAGGCAAATACTTTTGCCCCTGACAGCGGCACCACCTCCGGTTCACGTCACACCACAATTACTGGAGAAGCGGCGAGGAGAGCAGCACTTTTGCTAAAGAAAGAATTGGAAACCAAGACTCTGGAGAATATGGAAGGAGAAGAATACTTCGCCGAATATCTTGGAAAAACAGACAAGCTGGGAGCTTCTCTACCCCACCCTGTATCTCATGTTGCCTACGGATATGCCACACAGCTCTGCGTTTTGGATAAAGCAACCGGTAAAATAAAGAAGATGGTAGCAGCCCATGATGTAGGAAAAGCAATCAACCCACTCTCTCTCGAGGGACAGATTGAAGGCGGAGTAGTCATGGGAATGGGTTATGCTCTAAGGGAAAGATATAGACTGGAGAATTGTAAGCCTATAGAAAAATATGCATCTCTGGGTCTATTCAGAGCAGACGAGTTACCTCCTATTGAAGCAAGAATCATTGAAAAAGAAGGGCTGGGAGTGGCGTCAGGGGCCATAGGTGTGGGTGAAATTACATGTATACCGACAGCTCCTGCCATCGCCAACGCCTATAGAAGTCTGGATGGAATGGAAAGAAACGCTCTTCCATTGGTTAATACTCCATACGAAATAAAACCATACCCAGTAAAGGTATTGCCGAAGAAAGGAAAGAGACTATTCGTCAATCCTGGCTCCCGTTGCATAGGATGCGGAGAGTGCATGAGAGAGTGTGCCCTTACTTTCCATAAGACTCCGGACCCTACTCTTTCACTGCTGGCAGTAAGAAAAACAAAGGACTACAAACCCAGCGTCTGTATCCAGTGTGGTAAGTGTGCGTCCGTATGCCCCGAGGGAGCAATTAATCAAAATGCAAACGGTGTATATCTAATAGACAAAAAGAAATGCACAGGGTGTGGCAAGTGCAGGGATATATGCCCTATGAAAGTAATAATTACGTTGGACAACAATAAGAGCAGCAAATGTATCGCCTGTGGTTCTTGTGTCAAAGCCTGTCCTATGGGTGTATTACAGATAGCGAAGGGAGAGTGATCAACTCTCCCCTTCATTTATCTCTTTTCTCGACTTCTCCAAAGCCTTCTGGATATTCTCCTCCAATAGGCGTTGGAATCTTTGTGGTTCTCCGGATAGTCTCTTATGTAACTCAGCTTTCGTTTTTGGAGGATCCAAGGCAAGAGAGACCACATGGTGCTTGTCCATAACGCGGGAAGCAGGGACATTAAAAGAACGGGCTATTTTATCACGGGCGATATATACGTTCCTCACATATACTCTCTCCCACTTCTTCAAATCTCTCCACCTGCAGATATTCTTCCATCCTGGAGTGGGCTCTTTCACCGCCATCACTCTCTTCATGGCTTCCTCAACACTCCTGCCTAGGCCTTCCTTTGCAATGATGGAAGAGAGCACAGACTTCAGTTGATGAAGATACTTTACATCCAAAAGTGCGTATTCCATTAAATCTACATCAATTGGTCTCTTAAGCCAATTTGCCTGTTGGTTTTTCTTTTTGTTAATATTTACTTCGACTCCAAGATACTCTTTCTCCAATCCCAAAAGATTACCGTTGTATCCGAGAATCTTGGCAGGAACCCTCACATCGTAGACATTGCTGATCTTGAGACCATACACCTTATATATTAGGGCTGCATCCCCCTGGATATCGAACCATATCTTCTCTGTAGAGAGAGAAAAGAAGGTTTCAAGTCCTTTTTTAGAAACCTGACCAGAACGCGGATCTATGATATAAAAGCCTTCAGTATCGTAGATTTGAATTAAACATAAGTGTTCGCCATAGATATGTAAGTTATATTCACCTTCAAAATCTACGGCAATAGAGGGGATATTCTCCCATCTTTTACATTGGGTGATTATCTTTTCATCACTATCGAGTGTAGTGTATATCACGTTTTATTCCCCGCTTTTTCTGCCATTTCTACCACTATTTCCTTATATCTTTCAACAAAACTTATTGGTGACACCGGTTCGGAATTAGGGGCGAATGACAACATTTTCCCCATAACCTCCACATCGCTTACAGCTGGAACAGAGAGTTCGTAGCTTCCGTCTTCATTCCATTTGCTCTTCTGCTCTTTGTGCCAAATCTGATTTGAAACAATATTGGCGGCCAATGAGTAGAACTTCATTGTATACCAAACAGGCTCCTCTTTTGCAGACGAGAATATTCCGTATGCACCTTCACTCTTTTTCAGTTTCTCTTCATTCCACTGAAAATGAGAATCCATCATTCTTATATTCTGTACTCTTGATAGATTGTATGTGCGTATATTGCCATATTTAGTCTCTACTTTCAAATACCAAAGCTGAGAATAGTTGATCAACTCCATAGGGTGCACTTCAAGGGTAGTATGATTACCTTTAGCATTGATGTAGTCAAGCTCCACGCATCTATTTTCCTTTATGGCGGCGACAAGAGTTGTAAAAAGATTGTAGTCCACTTTCTCAATTGCAGAGTACATATACCTGACAGGCTTACGCTTTTCTGTATTCTTTTCGTTGTTTTTCGAAACATCGAACTGCTCTCTCAATGGATTGTAGGCGGCATCCCTCATTGCTTCTGCGATTGTAGAGGAGGCAAAGGCTTCGTTTAACTTAGGCTTATCGCCATTAAAGACATAGTAGTTGCCTTTATCGCTTCTTATATACTCTACTGTGGAGAGCTTATCCATGTAGCCGATATCTGTAAGCCTGTCCCTGATAAACTCAATGTCTCTTCTGAACTCTCTGTTGGATGTACCATACTTGTCGGAAATATATCTATAGTTAAGCCTTCCATCCTCGAGACAAAGTACATTTATCATATCCATGATACGTTCCAATCTGCTCATACCTGATAATATCACAAATCCGTTTTTATTGCATTTTCCGCTTATAGGGCAGTCTGCACACTGTATTAGGCTCATTTCTATAGAAACTATACACTTATAATCATTCTTCACCTCTTGAGACAAAAATATCAAAATACTAGGATACTCAAGATGGAAAAGAACCTCCTTAAGTCTACATTCAGCGATAAAGTATTTTTAAAAAACTTATTCTCTCTGGCTCTGCCAATTGCCTTCCAAAGCTTGATGCTTTCTCTTGTGGGAGCATCAGACACCATTATGCTTGGATCTCTTGACCAAAGCTCCATGGCTGCCGTTTCTCTAGCCACTCAGCTTCAATTCATACAGAACCTGACTATCTCCGGTATAATCGCAGCATTTCATGTATTGGGAGCCCAATACTCGGGAAAAGACGATAGAAAGACAGTGAACATGGTTCTCTGCATGACTCTGAGAATCTGCATCACAGTAAGCCTTTTGACATTCCTTGTATGTTACTTTTTTCCTTATACATCCATGAGAATCTTCACAAATGTAGAGGAACTGTTGGAAAAAGGAGTCCAATACTTAAAGGTAGCCTCTTTCTCTTATCTTATCACCGGCCTCTCCCAATGTTTTTTGGCCCAGATAAAACTTGGAAAGAATACAAAGAAAGTAGCCACCATAAGCACTATTGCAGTTATTCTCAATATCTTCCTGAACGCCGTCTTTATCTTCGGTCTCTTAGGCCTGCCAAGGATGGGGGTCACGGGAGCGGCGCTGGCTACAGTAGTTTCAAGAGTCGTAGAGCTTATCCTGTCCATAACAGAGTGCTGGAAAGATAAAAGAATACGACCCGATTTAAGTAAACTTTTCGCCTTTGACAAAACACTGTCAAAAGACTACATAAGACAACTTCTTCCTTTATTGGGGGCCTACTTGGTCTGGACCCTCGGAATCTCATCATACAGTGCATTCCTAGGTCATATGGGAGTAGATGCTTCTGCAGCAAACTCATTGGCTCTGACTTTAAGAAATCTTACTTTGAGCTTCACAAGAGGACTTGCGGGAGGAGCCAGCATCCTCATAGGATATGAGCTTGGCAGTGGCAACACGGAAAGAGCAAGAATCTATGGAGATAGACTCAGTATTCTCTCCCTGGTCTGTGGTGCAATAACTGCACTACTTGTAATTATAGCCATAAAACCATCTCTAATGGTGATACAGCTGTCGGAAACAGCCACATCTTACTTTATTGAAATGTCATTTATTCTTGCTCTTTATGTAATTGGGGCAAGCTATAACTCAGTAGTGATCAACGGGATGTTCGCCTCCGGAGGAGACACTCTCTTCGACTGCTACTCAATAGTAGTATCAATGTGGTTAGTCGCCATTCCTTTGGCATTTTTAGGAACATTTGTCTTCAATTGGCCTGTTAGAGCGGTATTTATCTGTACTTGCCTCGATGAAGTAGGAAAGATACCTTGGACACTACACCATTACAGAAAGTATAAGTGGGTTAATGACCTGACAAAAACTAACTAAAAACGGCATCCGGAGAAGGATGCCGTACACGCTCTTTCTTTTGTCTTATCTTAGACCAAAGCGGGAAACAAATGCTTCTGCGTTCTGGATGGAGCCGCCTGCCGCACCCTTGACGATGTTGTTGACAAGAAGACAGAAACCGATCTTTCCCCCCTTCTTTCTAATTCTACCTGTATATACGACCATTCCCTTCGGGCTACCCCAGAAAGCATATTTCGGTTGAGGGAAAGTAGGCTCATCGGAGTATACGATAGGCTGGGAAGGAGTTGAAGGAAGATCCTGGACTTCTTTGAAGTCTGCCCATGCATTGATGATGTCTTCACACTCCACATCCTTCTCTAGGTCGAGCCATACTGTCTCCAAGTGACCGAACATAACAGGAACACGAACGGTAAACGCATATACTTCAGGATCGATAGAGAGAATCTTCTTAATCTCTTTGACGATTTTTTCTTCCTCTCCCTTGATGTAAGGAATACAGTTATCTGTAATGTCAAAGGAAGAGAGTCCAGGATATCCTGCACCTGAAACAGACTGATAGCTGTTTACTGTGATAGTCTTGATACCGAACTGTCTGAGAGGAGCAAGAGCCATTGCCAAACCTGTTGTTACACAGTTTGCGTTTGTTACACAGAATCCTGTCTGAGGATAACCCTGTTCCCTGATAAGATCCAACTGATCGATATTTGTATCAGGAATAAGAATTGGAACATCACTATCATATCTCATTGCAGCTGCATTAGAGAATACATAGAAACCATTGGCTCTGAGCTGAGGTTCAGCTTCCCTTGCTACATCTGCAGGGAGAGCGGAGAACACGATTCTGACTCCAGCTTCAAGCATAGCATCGTGGTTGAACTCTTTAATCTCAATATCTTTGATCTCACTCGGCATTTCAAAAGGCATTACCCAATGAACTGTTTCGGAATACTTCATTCCGACTCTCGCAGCAGATGCTGTAACATAGCTCAATTCAAACCAGGGATGATCAGAAAGCATCC
>CAMEXG010000105.1 GCA_945947045.1 uncultured Spirochaetales bacterium
ACAGACATAAGACCCCGGGAGATGATGGATGGGAGCTTATTGACTGTGGTGAAATTGTCATACACTTGATGAGCCCGGACTTGAGAGAGTTTTATAATCTTGAGAAACTTTGGAAGGTTACAGAGGAATCCAGGTGAGAATACGGCACAACAGTGCCGTATTTTTTTCCCTTCCTCTTTATAAAATTTAAGTAAAAATTCATTAAAATAATTTGAATATACCAATAATCATTGCTATCATGAGGTTGTTATGGCTACATTGTCGGATATAGCAAAGAAAGCGAAGGTCTCTCAGGCCGCTGCAAGCAGAGTATTAAACCAAGATCCTACCTTCATTGTATCGAAGGAAGTGAGGCTTGCGATCAGGAAGGCTGCGGCGGAGATGGGCTATAGGACACCTAGGCAGAAAAAAGATGACCCAAAGGTGATTAATGTAGGAATCGCAGACTGGCACAGTGTACCTGCATCAAGACGAAGAGAGTTTTCCTATGAAAATCTAGTTCCTTTATCACAATTAGATGTTGAATACTCTTTTTCTAGACTGGAGAGGGGTGTTACCAGAGATCTTGACGCCATAATAGCAGTAGGAATATTCAGTGAAGATGAGATAAACGAGATGATTCTCTCTTCTCCCAATATAATCTTTCTTAACAACAACCAGAATGACACTTTTTTTGACAGGATGTTTATAGACTACGATACTCCTGTAAAAAAATGTTTTGAGTATCTGAAGAAAAATGGTGCAAAAAGAATAGCATTCATCAATGGTCTTAATGAAGAAGACGGAATAAGGATCGGATATAGGAGAACTGAAGGCGTAAGAAGCGTAATGAAGGAGGAGGGAGTCTATAACGACCAGTTGTTCCTAATTGGCGATTTAACAGACAACTCCGGTGCCCAAATGATGAGAAAGGCACTCTCTCTTGATGCCGATGCCGTGGTGTTGGGAACTCAATTAATTGAAAACGGCGTATTGGAAGAGTATGAAAAAAGTGAAAAGAAACCAATACTCATTCTCCGAAGAGACATAGACTTAGACTATAAGAAAACAAAATTTCCCGTTGTAAGAATGTGTTCTGAACAGCTTTGGGAAGTAACAAACCTGCTTATTTACTCTCGATTAAAGAGGCCTGCACCTCCGTTAAAAGTATATATTCAAGCCACATTTGAGGCTGTCTGATTTTTTTTAAGGATGGCTTATATGGGAATATTTATAATATCTTTAAGTAAAAATTTATTAAAAAATCACTACCTACGGGTATGAAATAGGAGAAAAACTATGAAAAAGACTATTGTATTCTTAGTCATCGTCTCACTTGTAGCATCCCTCTTTGCTCAGGGTGCAGGTGAAAGTGCCGCAGACTCCAAAAAAGTCGATACACTCAGTATCACATTCGTTCCGTCAAGGGATACAGATGATATCGTAGTTGCAACAAAGCCTTTGGAGGGACTTTTGAAGGATCAGCTCTTGAAAGAAGGCTGGACTGTAGACAATGTCAAGATTCTTGTAGGTACATCCTATGAGACCGCTGGAGAGGCTTTAGATGCTGGAACCTCCGATCTTGCCTTCATTCCTGCAGGTACATATGTACAGTACGAAGATGGAGCTGAAGTCATTTTGACAGCACTCAGAAAGGGTAAGTCGGTAAACTCAGATGATCCTAAGGAATGGAACAGCAACGAGCCTATTACAAACAGTGACGAAATGGTTGTAGGTTACCGCTCACTTATCTACAGCGGAATCACAGAAAAGGGAAAGGCACTTGCCGCGAAGGTGAACAATGGAGAGGAATTGACATGGGAGGAACTAAATGCTTGCTCATGGGGCGTCGCCTCCACAACAAGTAGTGCTGGATACATCTATCCTTCAATCTGGCTTTATGAAAGATTTGGAAAGACGGTAGCGGATTTGGAACATGCTGTTCAGGCAGGTTATGCAGCTGCTTTTGCAGGTCTGGCTTCAGGTATGTATGATGTCATCGTATGTTATGCTGACGGAAGACAAGACTATGAAGGAAAGTGGATGAGTGAATGGGGCAGACCAAATACAATTTGGGAAGACATGGATGTAATCGGTGTAACAGACTTTATTATGAACGACACTATCAGTGCATCTAAGGCTTCTGAGAAGATGACACCGGAATTCATCAGTGCTTTGCAGGAAGCATTTATAGAGATAGCAAAGACTGAAGAGGGAAAGAAAGTCATCTCAATCTATAACCATGAAGGTTATCAGGTTGCTTCAGACAGTGACTACGACGCTGCACGCACAGTACAGGCACTCTTCAAGAAATAATTTATCAGGGCAGAGAAATCTGCCCTTTCCCTGGAGGTTTTCATGATTATCTTTGATAAAGTAAGCAAAGTGTATCCCAATGGAGTCAAGGGCCTTGATAATGTATCCCTTAGAATCGAGCAAGGTGAATTTGTAGGGATAATAGGGCTTTCGGGAGCTGGTAAATCAACTCTAATCCGTTCCATAAATAGAATGCATGAGATCACAGATGGAAGCTTGACTGTAGATGGAATAGACGTTGAAAGCCTCAAGGGAAAGCAACTGAGGGCATTCAGAAGACAAATCGGTATGATATTCCAGTCTTTCAATCTCGTGACAAGAACAACTGTAATAAAGAATGTCCTGACATCTTTTGTTCCAGATCTGCCATTTTGGCGTGTGCTTTTTGGGGTATTCCCAAAAGAAATGAAAATAAAAGCTCTCGAAGCCTTGGATAACATGGGTATCCTTGACAAGGCATACATGCGTACCGACCAACTGTCAGGAGGACAGATGCAGCGAGTGGCACTGGCAAGAACTTTGGCGCAGAACCCGAAGATTATTCTTGCGGACGAACCTGTGGCTGCTTTGGACCCTGTTACAGCAAGACAAGTAATGGATGACTTCAAAAAGATAAATAAAGAGATGAATATATCTGTCTTGATCAATATCCATCACGTAGATCTGGCATTGGAGTATGTGGACAGAATCATAGGAATAAAAGCTGGAAAAATAGTATATGACGGAAAAGCATCTGACATAGACAATGAAGTATTGAAAGAAATCTATGGCGGTGACTTGGATAAAGTAGGTTCCAGCGAAGATTTGTTAAAGAGGGAATAGTATGGGGCTCTATGATAAAATCTTTAAACCAAAGGAATATACTTTGGCAAATGGAAAGAAAATAGAAGAGAAGGCATCGAGAGCACCTTTGGTTCTTTTGATACTATTATTCGCCTCTATTCTCTCTATAAAGGTCACAGGTTTTAACCTTTCCACTTTGGCAAAAAGAGGTAATCAGTTTTGGGTCATTCTTGGAAAGATGTTCCCGCCGGACCCCGAGTATATTCCATCTATTTGGGGACCGTTGTTCGATACAATAAAGATGAGCATAATCGGTTCTCTTGTGGGGGCGTTGGTGGCCATACCTGTTGCCATGTTGTCTTCTTCAAACATCATAAAAAACAAGGTTGTAATAGTAGGTGTAAGATTATTGTTTTCTGTAGCCAGAACTCTTCCTACACTTGTTACAGCCTTGATCGCCACGTTCATCTTTGGCTTGGGTACCACGGCAGGCTCAGTGTCCATAGCTATATTCACGTTTGCATATGTGGGGAAACTGCTTTATGAGCAGATAGAGACAGTAGACATGGGGTCCTTTGAAGCGATGGAGGCTATGGGATGCACAAAAATCAGAGCCTTCATAGAATCTGTATTACCGCAGGTCCTGCCTGGATATCTGTCAAACAGCCTTTACTGTTTTGAAGGCAATGTAAGATATGCAGCAATTCTTGGATATGTAGGAGCAGGAGGTATAGGACTGATCCTAAACTCTGAAATTGGCTGGAGAAATTACTCGAGGGTAGGAATGATTCTCATTATTCTTTTCATTACTGTAGTCATCATTGAATATCTAAGCTTCTGGCTCAGAGAAAAGCTAAGTTGAAGGGGGAAGAGATGAAGAAAGAAAAAAAGACTAAACCCAGCCCCTGGAAGCCAGGTATGACTATACAGGAAATGTATGAAGCAAGACCAAGAATGTGGATGGCGGTCACCGCTATTATAGTAATAATGGCATTCTTGATCGCTTGGTCCGGCACGGCTTTTACAGGGATGGATGGAACTGAAGTGGATGGTTGGGCTGTGGCCAAATCAATAATAAGGGGTATCTTCCATCCCTCTGCGTCACTTTTATTCAACTTAACTACAGAGGGTGTCCCTTACTTGTTGTTGGAGACGCTATGTATAGCTTTCTTGGGAACATTGGTGGGTGCAGTACTGGCGATTCCATTTGCCTTTTTGGGAGCTACAAACGTAGTACCTAAGCCTATTGCCCTTGTATTCAGGACAATAGTAATGGCTATAAGAACTATACCAGCCTTTGTATATGGATTAATGTTTATAAGAGTCACAGGACCTGGACCATTTGCAGGCTTATTGACAATGAGTGTATGTTCCATAGGAATGATTTCAAAGATGTTCATCGAGTCCATAGAGGACCTGGATGGAAGGATTCTTGAATCCCTCGATGCTTCTGGCTGCACTACATTCCAGAAGATCAGATACGGAATTGTGCCGCAGATATCAGCAGATTTTGCTTCGACTCTCATCTACCGTTTTGATATGAACCTTAGAGATACTACTGTTCTCGGTCTTGTGGGGGCAGGTGGAATCGGAGCCCCGTTGGTATTTGCCATGAACTGTTATAAGTGGGATCAGGCAGGAGCGATTCTTGTTGGCTTGATTATCTTGATCCTTATTATCGAATGGTTCTCAAACAAGCTTAGAAATAGGCTTGCAAGAGGAATTTGACATGAGAATAATCTACACAAGTGATCTCCACTCATACCTCTTCCCTACTGATTATTGTAGCGTAGGGGAGAGAAATATAGGGTATTACAGGATTATCGAGTCATATAAAAAAGATGAAGACACAGTAGTCATCGATTGTGGTGACAATCTCCAAGGTTCGGTCCTCTCTAAATATGTAATGGATAAAAAACTCTTTCATCCCTTCCCCCAAGCCAAAGCTTTGAAGGAGGGAAAAGTAGATTTTTTAGTTCCTGGAAACCATGACTTCAATTATGGATATGAAATCTTCAAGGAGTTCTTCTCCCAGGCTGGAGGAAAGATACTTGCTTCGAACCTTGTAGATAAATCAGGAGAGCTGGATATCATCCCACACGCTATAGTCCAAGACTCCACAGGGCTTAGAGTCGGGTTGACTGGTGTCGTTACTGATTGGGTTAATGTCTGGGAAAAAAGTGAGAACTTGGGTCCCATGGTAATTACTGACAGCAGGGAGGCGGCGGAGAGAGAACTCAGATGGCTCAAAGAAAACTCTGATATCTCTGTTCTTATTTACCACGGTGGGTATGAGTGCGACCTGGAGAGTGGGGAAGTTCTACAAAATACCCGGGAAAATATTGCATATGAGCTGTGTAGGGATCTTTCATATGACCTTATTCTTACTGGTCACCAGCACCGATGTGTAGAAATGAAAGATATCTATGGAACAAAGACTATGCAGTGTCCATCCTTTGCTGTCTCGTATGGAGAGATTGAAATAACAAAAGACTCTATAAAGGGAGAAGTGAAGAAACCAGTAGAGAGAGTATCCAAAGGCGAAATAGAAAACTCAGAGCTCTCTGAGAGTATTGAGAAATGGCTTGACGAGGAGATAGGAGTCATCGATAAACCAATTTCAGCTCCAGAAAGAGTGGAATCAGCACTAAAGGGAAACCATATTGCAGATTTTTTCAACTATCTTCAGCTCTATTATACAGGAGCAGACATCAGCTGCACTGCCTTAAATAATAATCTATACTCTTTCTCTTCTTCCATTACTGTCAGAGAAATCCTCTCCTCTTGTCAGTATCCTAATTCTATATATGTAATAGAAGTAGGAGAAAAAGAGATAAGAGCTGCATTGGAGAGGAGTGCAGAATTCTTCACTCTTGAGAATGGAAAACCGGAGATATCTAAGTCTTTCTTGGAGCCTAAGGCAGAGATGTATAACTACGACTACTATATGGGACTTAGCTATACTTTCGATATCTCAAAAAAAGTCGGAGAAAGAGTCACAAGGCTATTATGGAAGGGAGAAGAAATAGGAGATAGAAGGCTTAAACTCGCTATCAACAACTACAGGATGACAGGAGCCGGAGGATATCCTCTCTATTCCAAGTGCAAAATACTTAAAAGTTGTGACTGGGATATGCAGGACCAAAGTATAAAGTATTTTAGAGAGATGAAGGGCAGGGTAGTCTCTTGGCCCTATGCAGATTTCTCTACTATGGGATATTAATTATAAAGCCCCCGGATTCGAGGGCTTTTGATTAGTCTTTGTAAAAAGAAGAGAAAAGAGAAAGGAGAGCTGTAGTATCTTTTGTTCCTGCGCTCTCATAGGAAGAATGCATAGCCAGCTGTGCTACTCCCACATCGCATGTTTTAATCGATACTTTCTGGCTTGAAAGATTACCAAGAGTGCTGCCACCTGCGACGTCGCTGTTATTGTGGAATACTTGATAAGGAATATTATTATTCTCCATCAGATTCTTTACATAGGCACCGGATTCTGCATCTGTAGTATATTTTTGAGAAGCGGAATACTTAAGGAGGACTCCTCCGTTCATCCTAGGAAGGTTTGTTACGTCGCTCTTCTCTTTCCAAGCAGGGTGGACTGCGTGACCATTGTCTGCACTGATCATTCTTGAATCGGCATATTGAATGTACTTGTCTTCAACGCCCATTCCAAGACTTTCCATTATTCTTTCAGTTACACTCAATAGAAAATCTGAAAGGGCACCTTGTTTTGTTCCACTTCCTGTCTCTTCGTTGTCAAAGAGAGCGCACATTGAAATCTTACCCGTTGGTGTAGTTGTCTTTAATGCCTCCAAAGCACTCCAAGCGCATCCCAAGTCATCGATTTTAGGTGAAGAGAAGTATTCTCCCTCTGCCCCCCAGAATACAGGTGCTGTTTTGTTATATAAAAAGAGATCATAGTCCAGAAGATCTTCTTTTCTACACTCTGCCGATGAAGCCACTTCATCCAAGAATGAGACGTCACCGTCGGAGAAGAGCGGAAGCATCTCTTTCTGTACGCTTATCTTCCACCCGTTATTTGCTTCCCTATTTTGGTGTATTGCAAGGTTAGGGATTACAAGAGTCATCTTCTGGCCCATGTTCACTAGCTTTTCTTCGACTTTTCCATTTCTCTTAATAAACACTCTTCCTGCAATAGACAAAGGTCTATCAAACCATGACTGCAGCAATAAGCCTCCATAAGTCTCTACAGTAAGCCTTGTAGGCATGCCCTGTGCCTTTACC
>CAMEXG010000106.1 GCA_945947045.1 uncultured Spirochaetales bacterium
TCCATAGTAATGGGAACACTATTGTTGTTGATAAAGTAGAGGCGGAAGATATTAAGAATTCTAGAAAAACCTTTAAATATTGCCAATAAAGAGGCTTTAAAGGTTTATACATCTGATAGATAGAGTACTCTCAATGCGTCCTATATGAAAACGGGATCTTGTCCTTTCTTTCTCGATTGGATTTCTATTTCCATTAATAATAAGACAAATAAGTTCCTCTTTAGAAAGGACTAGGATGAAAAGCTTGGGCTCTTGTAAAATGGTGTGATAGCTGCAGAATGGAGGCAAAAAAAACCCGCAGAGATTAAGATCTGCGGGTAAAGAGTAATATGCCATTACTTTTTAGATTTTCTCTTTCTTTCAAGATTAGAAACGATCAATGCACATGCAGCATCTCCTGTGATGTTGACAGTTGTTCTTCCCATATCGAAGATTCTGTCTATTCCAGCAACAAGAGCGATGCCGTCCACAGGGAGACCGACAGAAGAAAGTACCATTGCAAGCATTACCATTCCGGCTCCAGGAACACCGGCTGTACCGATGGAAGCAAGAGTAGCAGTCAAGACGATTGTAAGCATCTGAGGGAATGTAAGGTTAATGCCATAGCATGCGGCGATAAAGATTGCACAAACTCCCTGATAAATAGCTGTACCGTCCATGTTGATGGTGGCTCCTAGTGGGAGGACGAAGGAAGAAACCTGTTTGTCCCCGCCCAGCTCTTCAACACACTTCATGTTGATAGGAAGTGTACCTACAGATGAAGCGCTGGAGAAAGCGAACATAATTGCAGGCATCATACCTTTGAAGAACTTGAGAGGACTGATGCCGCCCATTACAGATACAGTGGATGAGTAGACTACAACTGCATGGAGTATGTAGCAGAAATATGCAACCAAGAGTACCATTGCCAAAGAGCCAAGGATCATTGCGCCGTTTGCTGCGATTACAGGGCAAAGAAGACAGAATACGCCGATAGGAGAGAGCTTGAGGATTAATTCCATACACTTCATACAGATGGAGTTCATAACCTCGAAGGCTTCTATGACTCTATTATTCATCTTCTCTCCCACAAGAATAATGGAGAATCCAAGCAATATTGCCATTACGATGATCTGGAGCATGTTGGCACTTGTTATCGGAGTGAGGAAGTTAGATGGGAAGATATTGACCAGGGTATCCATAAAAGATGTGGATGCCGAGGCTGAATAAGAGAGATTCGTCGTAGCAAGTACCGGGAATAGTCCCTTAGCAAGAGATGCAACCAATAATCCTATGGTGATGGCGATTGCTGTAGTACAGAGGTAGTAGACAATTGTCTTTAGACCTATGGAGCCTACAGTCTTAATATCTTTCATGGATATAATGCCGTTGATAATAGAGACGAGTACAATAGGACATACAATGAACTTGATTAAGTTAAGGAATATTGTACCAAAAGGCTTAATGTAGCTGTTTGCAAATCCAGCACCCTTTGTGCCTAGAATCAGACCTACGATAATTGCCAGAACCAGAGCGATGAAGATCTGGAATGCAAGTGACATTTTTTTCTTTTCCATATATAACCCTTCCTTTATATGCTAACAGTGTAACAATATCTTCTTTATCTGTCATTCGATAAAAAGTTATTTTATTGTGTTGAAAGGGTTTGGTACTAAAACATAATCTAAAATAGAAACTTTTTTAATTCTTTCTTTTTTTTGTTTTCAAGTACTGATACTGTGGTATTCTAATGATTTGAAAGAGGCGGTATTTTGACAGCCTCCTCCAATAAGAAAAGTGTTGATGCTCTATAAATCATTTCCCAGGCAGTATTCCACCTCTTTGTCGATTCCTGAAAAATAAGAATACGCATCCTTCTCTATATATACATCAGGAATAATACTGCCGTTATAGTTTCTACTTAGTTTAAAAAACTTAGAAGAGTAGTATACTTCCCAGCCCGTTTCAGGGAGAGTAAAGCTCTTTAACTCTCCATAGTGGTTTATGCTTCCTCCTGTAGGAGTTCCCACCAATATAAAACCTGCATCGTCTTTCAGTGATACTGCATTTAGTATTGCTGAAGAGAATGTATTCTCTCCTATGAGAGCATATTTGGAGCACTTTTCCTTCTTAAATACCTTGATCACAGGACCCAGTACGGCAGAGTTTCCTCCTCCATTGTACCTGAGGTCTACAATAATCGTTGAATACTTCTTCTTTGATAGTGATTTCTTCAAGTCGGAAGCAAAATCTTTAATGGGGTATGATGGATTATCTGAACAAGTGTTATATGAAATGAGAAGAACATCATCTCTTATTTCTATTGTCCTATAGTAGCCTTGGTAAACATAAGGTGAATAGGAGGAGAATGCACTGACTAGGTCTTCTCTATTGATCTCTGAAGAAAAAACAGGAGAGAGAGAAACACTGTCGCCGTCAAAAAAGGAGAGCGTGACGGGAGCCCTATCATTATCCGCTACTTTAATAAAAGAGAGGAATGAAGTGTTATTTAACTGGTTGTTGAGCCAAAGCCTTAGATAGACGCTATTGTCATGAGGGACGACGACGGAGGCTTTTTCTTCTATGTCTTCTATGCTGACGCCATTGATGTATGATACTTCCTTCCCCATATAATCCTTATACTCTTTTGATCCTGATACTACATAGACTTTCTCTCCGACATAGTTCAGTTGTAGGGGAAAGTACAAGAAATATGAGTAGATGTCACTTGCTTCAAGGGAAGTATGAGAATCATTGGAGAGGGCAAGAAAAGAAGAGAGTGTAAAATAATAGTCGGTATAGCTGATGTCGTCGATTGAGACTGAGAGTCTTCTGTACTCTTTTTCGCACTCTTCTTTTGATACAGTGTTAAAGAAGTTCTTATGGTTCTTCTCTATTTCTTTTTTCATGTATTCAAACTCATCTGCCCTTGATGAAAAGAGGGGGGAGACAAAAACAAAGAGAAGTGTCAGAAAAGAAATGAGTATTCTTGGTAATCTTGTTTTCATGGTAAGAGAGTATCACTGAATAATATTTCTGAATAGTTGTTCTATTATAAATGTGGCCCTATATTCTTTTTGATACAAAAAAACGTCTTTTTGCAATATAAGAGGGAGTGTAACATATGATAAAGGAAGGAAAGAAATGTATAAGATAATCGAAGAATACATAGATAAGTTGATGACAAGCTCCCCTGATATGCCCTTATGGAACATTGAGTCCATAAAGCAGGGGAAGAAACCAAGTTGGAACTATATTGACGGATGCATGACTACATCCCTTATTGAGATGTACAAGACTACAGGTGAGAAGAAATACTTAGATTTCGTAGTCTCCTTTGTAGACTACTATGTAGATGAGGATGGTTCTATTCTAGGATATGACCCTAAGAAATACTCTACAGACGATGTATCCGAGAGTAGGATTCTATTTGATCTCTATGAATATACAGGAAATGAGAAGTATAAGAAGGCCATAGAGCTTACCCACTCACAAATCCTTACCCATCCCCGCACAAAGGAAGGCAACTTCTGGCATAAAGCCATTTACCATGACCAAGTATGGCTTGACGGCTTATATATGATGCAGGTCTTCTATACCCGCTATCAAAGCCTGTATGGTGGAAAAGACTACTCTGACATCATAAATCAGTTTGAGAATGTAAGAAGGATAATGTTCGACGAAGAAAAGAAGCTTTACTACCATGGATACGATAGTTCACGTACCCTTTTCTGGGCTGATAAATCTACAGGACTGAGCAAGAACTTCTGGCTCAGATCCATAGGTTGGTTCCTTGTGGCTCTCTGTGATGTATGGAGTTATATGGATGGAGACGAGAAGGGGAGAGAGAGAATCGCTTCTATCTTCAAGGAATCTATAGATGGTGTTCTTCTATATCAAGATGAAGAAAGTAAGATGTTCTGGCAAGTGCCCTCATACCCAAAGCGGGAAGGAAACTATCTTGAGACCTCAGGCTCCTGTATGATCTCCTATGCACTCTTGAAAGGTTCGAGACTAGGTATTCTTCCATCCTCATACTCAGAGAAGGGACTTGAAGTCTTTGAAGGTATAGTAAGGGAGAAGATGAGCGAAGAAAACGGAGACTTGAATTTAAAGGGAATATGCCTTGTAGCAGGCTTGGGGCCAGAGAATAATACCCGTCGAGACGGAAGCTATGAGTATTACATCTCCGAGCCTATTGTGGAGAACGATGCAAAGGGTGTGGGACCTTTCATTATGGCTTATACGGAAGTAAAGAAAAATTGAACAAATGTAGTAAATAGGCTTTTTGTCTAAAAAATTCTGTGTTAGAGTACAACTAATATCAAAAAAGGAGTAAAAAATGAAAAAGACATTCATTATTCTTGCACTTTTGGTTTTAATTGTATCCTTTGTATCTGCTGGATCTCTCTTTATTGATACAGGTGTTTCTTTCTCCACAGGAAATAGACGCACAATAATAGAGAATGCTGAATCAGATCCCGCTTCCGTAACCGTGGTTTCTCTTCCTTTTGAAATCGGTTATAGAGAGTCATTTGACAGCGATATAATTGTATCATGTTCTGTCGCTCCTTATATCCCGCTTAGCGAGAGCATTGAAGGTAGGTCAAGCAATGATAAACTCTTTCCTCTTTGTACCTCTGTCAAAGTTCAGACCGGGTACTCTATGAAAGTTAACAAAGAGATGAAGGCAGAGTTTTTAGGCGGTTTTTCTTTTGCCATGGGCTCTAGATCCTCCGACAATACAAAGAGCAGCTTCAATACACTTTCCCTCGTGGGAGAAGCCGGCATCAAGTATAAGCTGGATAAATCATTCTTCTTTAGATCTGGAGCAAAATTTGGTATCCCATTTGCAACAAATCAGACTACAAAGACAACAATTGGTAGTCCTTCCTTGACGAGTAAGACTAAGTATTCTGGTTTTATGATTAATTTTACTCCTTTTGTGGGTGGTGCATATCAGTTCTAATTATATCAAAAGACGCTATGTCCCGCAGTTGCGGGGCATTTTTTACACAGAAAAAGCAATATTGGAATTTATTAAATAAAAAAAGTTTAAATATTACTTATGATTATTGGCCATATAACCGAAATGAACACTTTTTCTTGACAGCAGCATTAATTGTTTTGATACTTTTTCTGTTAGTGTGGTAAAATATTCCCACTAGATTTAAATTATTTAGGGGATTTCTCTATTGGGGGGATTATGAACGCAAAAAAGGGATTTGCATTCTTTTTGGTTTTGCTTGTTTCAGTTTGTCTTTTTGCTGAATATGCACATGTTACGTTTTCTCTCTCTTCTGCGGTAGGAGTCAATGAGTACGCAAGGTACAGATTCCTAGGCACAACTGAGTGGGTCGAAGTAAAAGATAAGAGTAGGGTATCGATGTGCATCGATCCTACACTCGATAACAGAATCGTTATTGAGACGGCAGGTCAGGACAGAAAATGGAATAGTCTTTGTACTGCTTCTATTGTTGCCGTACCAAAAAATGGAAATGGTACATCTGATAATTGGATGTGGAACCAGTATTCATCCGATGTCACTGGAGCCAGGTGGAGTGTTACGGGAGGAAGATGGAACTATCTTTCCCTTTCCGATACAAACTCTCTCATAGAGAACATCACTCCGGGCAAGCTTACCCTCTTTACTGTTCAGACTACAAAAAATGGAGAAAAGTGGGATGACGTTGCAGTTCTCGGTATTATTCCTGTGATATATAATGAGGCAAGTCTTACTGCCGAAGAGTGTAGTATCTGCTATCACGGCACAGTATTTATTAATAATACTTCCAAGAATCAGACTAATAATGCATCTGTCAAGGAAGCGCCGGTTGTATTGGAAAGTAAGAAGTCTTCTTCTAGCTTGATAATCTACGGCGGATATACAAAGAGTGATAGAGCTCTCATTTATACTGACGATACTTTGGGTGCAGAGGCTCCATATAGTGACGGAATCGAGTTCGGTACCCAGATAATGCTTGGCAATAGAGTGGGACTGGATATCTCTGGCAATATCGAGAAACATCTTTACGATGATAGAAGTTTCAACGAAAACGTAATATCCATAGGCCTTGTTTATCGTGACGATTACGATTATTTCTTCTCTCCATATGTTATGGCTTCATTCCAGGAGACTTTCTTCAGTCATAACAATAAGAAGGGAAACTATCCTACAGTTAGATTGGCACTGGGAATCGATCTCTGGCTTCAGAATGGTTTCGGTGTGTATGGCGGAGTAGAGAGTTCAATGGCATTTTTAAGAGACAAAGGCTTCAGACCGGAAGCTGATGTGGATGCCGTAAACTTCAGGACTGGTTTTAGTGTAGGTGCCCGTATTAGATTTGGAATGGGAGGTGCAAGATGAAAAAGGTTAGTTTATTTGCCGCATTATTAGTTCTTTTAATGGTATTGGCTTCCTGTTCCGACAGCAATGCATTCAGAGTAGGCGACGCTATATGTAAATTAAACGGAAAAGGATATGTTTCATTGCAGGCTGCTGTAGATGCCGTCACCCAGACTTCTACCAGAGGTCTCGATGACTCTATATATACAATTGAATTGTTAAGGGAAGTCAATGAAGAGATTCTTGATGAGAATAGAGGCGGAGTAGTTATACCTCCTACATTCAATGGAACCATCGTCATTGACTTTAAAGGATTTAATTATAATCAGGTAACCAGTGCTACAGAGTGTTTCAAGGTATCAGGTGGAAATTTGATACTCAAGAACGGTACAGTATGTAATATAAACACCGAGAATGCATTTGTGGATGTTGACGGAGCAAATGTCATTGCTGAAAACATATATTTCGGCGGTTGGTCTACAAAAGCTGCAATTCTCAAAAATGGAGCAAAACTCAATATAGAAGGGGACAATGAATTTGATTCTCGTATTGAAGGGAATTTCTATTTAGATAAGACAAGTACCCTTACATTTGACGGTGGTAGTAATTATATCAAAGGCATAATAGATATAGATGAAGGCGAAAAGAATATTATACTTAAGAGAGGAAAGATTAATGTCGTCCATGACGAGGAAGCAAGAATCAAAGAAATCTTTAACAGTCTGGGAGAAACTGATAAATCAAATATTAAATTCGATATTATTCACGACTTAACGATGGTTGATTATAAGGGAGCAACCTGCACAGAGGATGGTAATATTGCTTATTGGAAGTGTGATACTTGTGATAAGCTCTTCAGAGATTCCTATACAAATTCTGAAATAACTAGTGGTGATACTATTATTCTTGCCCTTGGCCACGATATAGTTCATTTTGATTCAAAGGATGCTACTTGT
>CAMEXG010000107.1 GCA_945947045.1 uncultured Spirochaetales bacterium
GGCTGTCGGAAGAGAAGTTTGTACACATATGTAGTAAGCGTTACGTAGATAGAGTGGAGGATGTAACTAAAGTTACTGTCTACTCCAACCTTCCTGAAGTAACACTCTCAGTAAATGGTGAAGTGTTCGAAACAAAAAAAGCCGATGACCATTTCTTCCACTTTGAAGTTCCAAACAAGGGTGTGACTATTCTTGAAGCTGTTGCCGGTGATTATTCTGACAAGAGCATGATCCGCAAAGTCGATGTCTTTAATGATTCTTACCGCTTAAAAGAAAAGGGAGCTATCCTCAACTGGTTCGACATTACTGAAATCGATGGTTATTTCTCCATCAATGACAAGATGAGCGACATCATGGCAAATAATGAAGGTAGAGCCCTACTAATGAACATAATGAGTTCATTTGCCGGCGGAAACAAAGAGGCTGCAGGCTTCAAATTATCGCCGGAAATGATGCAGATGATGGGAGGTTTTACTCTGATCAGACTCTGCAATATGTTGGGAACTGCAAATATTAAGGTAACAAAAGAGCAGCTGCTGGCTCTTAACAGTGCATTAAACAAGATTAAGAGATGATCTAATTTGAGTTTAATTCCATGGGGCGGATGAGTTTTAATCCGCCCTATTATTTATGATGAAAAGTGGTTCATTTATCACTATCCAGAAGAGAGAACATATCTGTTATATGCTTCTTCGGCACCAATGCAAAACCCCTATCCTCGTCTCCAAGCACAGCAAGCTCGCTTCCTGTAGTGAGACTAAATATTTCCAATGCTTTTTGTGGAAGCACTATGGAACCATCATCTCCTATCTTCGCCATACCGAAGAAATATTTTCCCTTTGGCGCAACACCCACTATTTTCTGGTCTTCATCCACATTCCCCACCAAGGCGTCGATTGTAACATTAAAAAGATTAGACAATCGCATTAAAGACGAGCAGTCTGGTTCGCTCTCTCCCCTCTCCCACTTTGCTACTGTCTGCCTGGACACGTTGATCCTCTCGCTTAAAGCTTCCTGTGTCATTCCATTTCTTTTTCTAAGGAATATGATGTTTTCTCCAACCATAAGGAAACATTATCACATTTGTGTTGTAGTCAACAATAAAAAGAGTTTATATTCTTGTTTTCTACATTTCTCAGTTTTATATCTCTTTAATGAGTCATCTTATGTTTTAATGAATTAGCTTCTTATCCTTCTCCCTTCTTTTATTCAAAGAAAGACCAATACCGTTACTATAAAGAAATGGAACGACTAGCTATGGAGAGAAATCGCCTTAATTTGTTACTAGCCCTGATTCCAAATTGACAAAAGAGAATCGTAGAGTTTTTTCCTATCAAACTCCGCTCTAAGATGAAATGTCTTCATACCTACCCCTTTTGCACCCTCGATATTGTCTATTAAATCGTCAATCATTACAGCGTCAGAAGCACAAAACTTCTCTTTTTGGAGAATATAGTTATAAAAAGAGGAGTATGGTTTTGCCAGCCCCATCTCCTGGGACAGGTACAAGGCGTCGAAGAAACCATCCCAACCTTGTTTCTTTATATACTCCCAATGAGGAGTGCATGTGTTACTTCCGGCGACGACTCTATTTCCTTCATTTCTAAGTCTAATAATAGTGTCGGCCACATCTATATTTAAAACAGGATGGAAGAATTCCAGGAAGGGCTCACCTTCTATCTTAATTCCAAAATACCTTTCCAAGTGTCTATAAAATGTTTCAGCACTAATAGTACCGTCCATTATAGGCATAATATATTCACTGTAGGTATTGTAGAATTCATCTTTGTCGACCTTGATTTTGGAAACCCACTCAGCCAATATGTCAACGTGGTCTAATGTGACCCCGCCAAGATCAAATACATAGAGTTTCTTATTTTGAATCATATTGAGTTATTAAATATAATACTGTCTGAATCCTATGAAACAGACAGTATTACAATCAGTTTATACTCTAGCTTATTTCCAAGCTTCCTGTGGCAATAATCTTGCCGCTCTTTCTGTCGAAAAGCATAATGCGGTCAGAGTTGATGTTCAATCTCACCTTGGAGCCGATTCTGATGGCCAAATCTCCGAAGATAACTCCCGTAAGCAAGTAATCTCCGATTCTTACCTTAATTGTGGACTCCATACCTGTAGGCATTGCTCCGTAGATTTCCCCTTCAAGCTTTCCGTTTTCATCGACGACCAAGCACTCCGGTCTTACACCAAGAACAAAGTCTCTATCGGTGATGACGGGATCTTCGCTTAGAGAATCGTCTTCTTCAACGACTTTCTGAATGTGGTACTTGAACACTTCATCCTTGTTACCCTTCTCTACGTATCCCTTCTCTTTACTCTTTGCTTTTAGTTCAAGAAGCTTTTTGCCTTCAAATTCGTCTCTTTCTTTTCTCCACTTTCCAAGATCCAAACTATTGGATGGGATAAACTTGGCTTTATAGCCATTTAGAATATCGAGGGAGACAGAACCGTCGTCGTTTTGTCCTCCTACGCCGTCGATGAAGTTGATGGAAGGGTTACCGACGAAATCAGCTACAAAAAGATTTGCAGGTTTCTTATACACTTCCAATGGGGGTTGATACTGCTGAAGGACTCCGTTATTGATTAGACAGATTTCGCTGGCCAAAGTCATAGCCTCCATTTGGTCATGTGTTACATAAACAAAGGTTGATCCTGTCTCAACATGAAGACGCTGCAACTCATATCTCATTTCAAGTCTTAGCTTCGCATCCAAGTTACTTAACGGTTCATCCATAAAGAGAACGCTTGGCTCCGGAGCAAGAGTACGGGCAATGGCCACTCTCTGCTGCTGACCACCAGACAGCTCTGCAGGATATCTATCCATAAACATACCTATCTTTACAATTCTGGATACTCTTCTGACTGCAAGGTCAATCTCTTCCTTGTTCATCTTTCTGTTTTCAGTGACCACCTTACCCTTATCTAAGTATCTGAACTCACTGTCAAGGTTATTCTTTTCCTTGCTTTCTTTAATTTTTGCTTCAAGATCAGCTATCTTACTCTTTGTATCGAACCCTTTTTCAATGTGATAAGAGAACAGAGTCTTTGCTGTATACTGGCTGATAGTAAATGCATCTATAAGCTTGAGAACAGCTCTCTTTTCATCGATCTTGTCGTTTTTGTCACGACACTCTTCGACGACCTTCCTGACTTCATCGGGAGTCTTGAGGATTCTTACCAGATCACTATTTGTCTTTGCTTCAAAATCAATCTTTGGCATCTCTTCTTTTATATTTGTGAGCCCGAAAGATATATTCTGATAAACAGTCATATTAGGCCAAAGAGCATAGTTCTGGAACAAGAATCCAACTTTTCTTTTATTTGCAGGAATGTTTATGCCCATGCTGCTGTCAAAGACTACCTTATCTCCGATAGTTATCTTTCCGCTTGTAGGAGTCTCAAGACCAGCAATCATTCTAAGTGTAGTGGTCTTACCACAACCAGATGGTCCAAGAAGAGTAACAAATGCATTATCTCTGATTGTCATGGAAAGATCATCTACTGCATAGAACTTTCCCCAACGCTTATTAATATGTTCAAGTTTTATTTCTGGCATAATTAACCTCCAATGCCGTCGTCGAGGCTAGCTCCTGTCATTTTGTTTACAAGAGCGTTGAAAACGAGAATAGTGATGATGAGTATCAAGTTTATTCCGCTAGAGAATGCGTATAAACCCATTTCATCAAAATAGTCCAATGTTGTTGAGAGGATAAAACCCTGAGTACATAGAAGCATAAACAGAGACAACTCTCTGAGACATGTCATAAATGGAAGAAGGAATCCACTTATAATAGAACTCTTCTGAATAGGAATAATTATCCTTGTCATTCTCTTTGTCCAAGGAATGTCCTGTATTATTGCAGCCTCTTCTATCTCTCCAGAGAGCTGTAGCATTGAGTTCAATGCGTTACGGGATGCAAATGGAATATATTTGATGGTACCTACGATGATCAACAAAGTGTAAGTGTTGTAAAGATTCAGTTTCTCCCCGGAGAAAAGAATGAAGAATGCGACACCCACTGCAATAGATGGCATTAAATAAGGGAGGCCATAGAGTTGACATAGTTGGCCCACTTACTTCTTCTCTGCTTTGATACTGCATAACCAAGCAAGGTTCCCACGCTTCCAGCAATAAGGGCACAGGCTACAGCTGTAAGCAAGGTTCCTTTGTAAGCGTTCCATATTGTCTTGTTATAAAGCATACCTACCTGGCCATACATACCATTCTCAGTAAGGTTCTCACTTGTAATCCACCACTTGAGGGTCAAGTTGTCTGGGTTACCTGTGTATAAGAATGAATAATCTCCCGGATTTGGCAGGAAGGTTTCAAAAGCAAAGGATATTATAGGATAGATGGAAGTAAAGAATGTCAATATAACTAGAATAAGCGCAATAACATACTTTCCTGCCTTTCCTAGATTGATCTTTGAAATCTGACCGCTCTTTCCAGTGACAGTAGTGTAATTCTTCCTGGAAGTAAGAGAGAACTGGTTGAGGATCATGATAATCACTCCGAAGAGCATCATTATGATAGCCAGAATACTTGCTTCACCAGTGTATTTGCTATTTAAAGATATGTACTTTGTTGAGAGTGTCGACAATCCCAAATAATGGGGGACAGGATATGATCCCATAGCTCCACCTAAGACGAGAAGCAATGTAGATAGAATGGCCGGCTTCACCATAGGCAGAGTTATCCTAAACATTGTCTTCCATTTAGGAGTATCAAGAATAGTAGCAGCCTCCTCAAGGTTGGCATCCATATTCTTGAAAATTCCACCTATGAGGATATATGCGAACGGTGCATAGTGCATTCCAAGTACTACTACAGAAGGAAATAGTCCTTTACACCACCAGATAGGCATCTCAATACCGAAAAGCGCCGCCAACAAGCCATTACTTGTGCCTGTCACTGTATTTGAGTTAAATAAGTTCTGCCATACTACCGCCAGTGTCCACTGTGGCATGATATAAGGAAAAATAAAGATTCCCGATATATACTTCTTCCATGCCATATTTGTTCTTGTGACAAGAAAAGCCGTTGTTCCACCAAAAATTATTGCGAACACACATGTCCAAAATGCCAGAAGAAGAGTATTTAATAAAGGTGTCCAGAGATTAGTCTTTGCAAGTCTGGATGTAAATAGGTCAATATAGTTGACAAGAGTATAGCCTGAGGATTTTTTAGACAAATAGGCATCTATAGTGCCCGGATGTATCTCAAAAGTATCCTTGACGATGGCTATAAACGGAGCGATGGTGGATATTGTCACCAAAACGCCCATTACAAGCAAAATGACGTTATAAGGCTTGGAAAGAAAGGTTTTGACTTTGTTCCACCTTAACCTCATTGAGCTTACTGTTAATTGTTTTTGAGCCATGATTGTTTCCTAAATCAAAAGACGCCCCCAATCCCTATGGGAAAGGAGACGCCATCATCGTTTATAATTGACGATTACTTTCCGCTGTACTTAGTAAGCATGTCAATCCAGCTGCCGACAGTAAAGGAAACTGATGCACAGTATTCTGGATCTTCAAGAACCAAGCGTGATGACCACCACTCAAATCCTCTATCGTTGAGAGCAGCAAACTTGACTGTTCCGTCTTCAGCCATACCACCGGTCTTGTGGTTGAATTTAGCTTCGTTCTTTTCAGCCAAGATCGGGTTGGATGAGTATCCGCCGATATCCTTACCCCAAGCAGAGAATCCGTCTACTTCTTCAACCATGTAAGCGATGAATGCACAAGCTGTCCATGGGAGTGGAGAGTTCTCTGTTACGAAGAGGTAGTGGCAGTAGCCATATCCGCCGAGACCTGTGTAACCGTCTTCATAAGCTGCAACCTTAATGTTGTTCTTGCTGACGGAATCAGATTCCTGAACACTTCTGAGCTTTGAATAAACAATAAGACCGAACTGATCTGTAGCTGATTTGTCTACGAGAGTATTGCAGATAGGTCCGTCATCTGTCTGGGCATTGTATGATTCAACCCAAAGCTTGATCCAAGCAAGAGCATACTTGCCGTTTTCGTCAAGTCCGAGGCCTTCAGCATCACCGGCGACAGCCTTGATAGTTGGATCGAACACTGCCTTTTCTTCAGCAGAAAGAGCATCATAAGCAGCCTTTACTTCTGAAGCGTACTGTGGAGCTGTAAGCATATAGAGGAAGTTCTTTCCTACGACTTCACTGTCAACATCCATAAACAGTCCATGTTCGCCAGGAGCGACGAAGTCCCAGAAGTTGTCATAAGACTTGGATCCTGTGCAGTTATACATGAAGACCTTGTTGAGAGTCTGAAGAGGAAGATATCCCTTGTACTCGTCAGCTGTTGTTTTATTGGCTTCAGCCCATTCTTTAGGGATGAAAGTATCCAAAAGACCTGTCTGGACCATCTTGCTTTCAATCTGGTTTCCATCCTGAATAAGAGTCATTGCATATGTACCTTCAGCCTTTACACCGTCAGCTGCAAGCATTGTGAAGATGCTGTTGTTCTTTGGCTGAGACCATTCCGGAGTCAAAGTATATGATGGATCGATTGTCTGGAGATATGCGATGAAGTTTGGAAGAGCTGTCTTTCCTCTAGAAGAGTTTCCGAGGCCATAGAATGTCTTTCCGTTTGATTCTTCAATTGCCTTTTTTGCAAGTTCTTCAAGAGACATGCCTTCTGCTTCTTTGATAATAGACTGAACTCTAGATAGTTCGACTTCCTTAGTTGCCTCTTCGCCACTTCCCTGAGCAAAGAGTGGAACAGCAATAAGTGCCAATGCACAAAGTGCAACCAAAAGTTTTTTCATTATTAGTTCCTCCCTGTTGAACTACATTTAATTGTCCTTCATTTATTTGTAAAATCAACAAAAATCGATTTTATCAGCCTAATATTTCTTAGTTATTTATCTGTTTTTAGCTAAATCTTTAATATGTTATCATGTTTTACTTATACCATGATAATTTACCTTTATCCCTCATGTGACAATGGAGAAAAACGGTTTACTTTATTAGGATTATCTGGAAGCAGAGTTTTATAAAATCCATGCGGGAAGACTCCCGTCTTTAGGCGGGAGATGAAAGCAT
>CAMEXG010000108.1 GCA_945947045.1 uncultured Spirochaetales bacterium
TGTTGAACTTGACGTCGGAGGAAAGGGAGAGTCTTCTTATTTCTTCCAGTATTTTTGGATCAATATCTTTGTCCATATTTTTCTCCTTATACCTCTATTACGCGTAAATAGCTGATTTTGTCGAAAAATAAGGAATTGGTAGGTAGTGTGTTACTCCTTTAAGTAAGGGTGTAAGGTAAATGTAAATAAAAAAGCTAGAACTTGAAGCTTCAAATCCGACCTTTATATATTTACATTGTAATACGGTAGTAAGAAGTTGAGAAAAATGGAGGATTTTAATAGATAATCATCTCTCTGGCATCTAACCCTTAGATCCTCTCAGATACATAGCTTTTAGCAATAAGTAGAAGAAAGGGAGTATTTACGTCTTTCTTTCTTAACACTAGTAGTACATCTATTCTATCCATCCTAGGTATCATGATATCGAGAATTCTTACATATCAAAATAAGAGGAATAATTGATAATAAAGAATACTCAGAAATAACATAAATAAGGAGAAGGGGATTACCCAAATATTTGCATCAGAAGAAACAATTATTCTTAGATAAGTGGCGGAATCTTATTAAAAACATATAGATTCCGCCTCTATTCCTTGTTTTTCGTTGTATTTGATCTTACAATAAAAGCATGGAATGGTACAATAAAATTGTTGGAAGAGAAACGGAAAAGAAGCTTCTGCATAGATATCAAGATTCTGAAAAATCGGAGCTTGTTGCACTTTATGGAAGAAGACGTGTAGGTAAGACATATCTTGTAAGATGCACATTTCGTGATGAATTTGACTTCAGTTATACCGGGATGTACAAAGCTTCCAAGTCCATTCAGATACGCAGGTTCTCAAAACAGCTTGGAGCAAAGGTTTCTCCATCAGATTGGTTTGAAGCTTTTGACATGCTTCGGGATTATCTTCTATCTAAAAACAAAGAAAAGGTAACAGTATTTCTTGATGAGCTTCCATGGATGGATACCAAAAATAGTAATTTCTTGGAAGCGTTTTCTATGTTTTGGAATACATGGCCAATGGGAAACACGTTGTTGAAGCTTTATGTGTGTGGTTCATCGACGACTTGGATGTTGAACAAGTTTATAGGCGACAAAGGTGGCCTTTATGGTAGAACCAGCAGATCTATTTATCTTCGTCCTTTTACTCTACTGGAGACAGAGCAATATCTTACTGAAGTCAAAAATATCACACTTACACACCGTCAGATTCTTGATATCTATATGATCATGGGAGGAATTCCTTATTATCTTGATATGCTTGATTCTGACCTATCAATAGAGCAGAACATAGATGCACTTTTCTTTTCGCCTAATGCTCCACTGAGGACGGAGTATGATTTCCTTTTTAGATCTCTTTTTAGCAAAAGTGACAGATACAGAAAAGTAGTGGAAATATTATCTCAGAAGCTTAAGGGAATGACCAGAAAGGAAATACTCGCCTATCTTAAAAATGATGGTGGATCTCTTTCAAAGGTGCTTGATGATCTTATTGCCTGTGATTTTATTAGGTCATATAGTTCAATAGGAAAAAAAAGCAAAAACTGTATCTATCAGTTAACTGATCTTTTCTGTTTATTTCATATCCGATTTGTAAAAAATGAAAGGGAACAGGATGAACACTATTGGACCAATATACCGGAGGGGAAGAAGAATGCTTGGTCTGGATATGCATTCGAGCAGGTGTGTCTCCATCATATACCACAGATAAAGGCAAAACTTGGAATCTCAGGCGTGTTTTCCAATGTTTACAGCTGGAATACAAGACCATTCACGGATAGTGATGGAATAAGCTGGGACGGAGGACAGATCGACCTTCTTATCGACAGACGAGATGATGTTATAAACATCTGTGAGATAAAGTATTCATCAGAGCAGTATGTAATTACTAAGGAGTATGAACGTCATCTAATTGATAGAACCGCGTTATTTAGAAATTTAACACATACAAAAAAATCGCTGGTAAATACCTTTATAACCACTTACGGTGTGAAAAAGAATATTCACAGCACTGCCATTCAAAAGGAAGTAACCATGGATGATCTCTTTAGAAATCCTGATATATAGGAGATAAGTGGCGGAATCTCATTAAAAACATATAGATTCCGCCTCTTATGCTAACAATAGAAACGCTTTTAGGATATTCTTCTATATATGCGAAATACCTTTGGTAAAGTAAATATAAATCATCAGACCAGAATTCAGAGGTTCTGGAAGTGTCGGGTTACTACAGTTGAATAAACTTTTTTTGTGTCTTTGACTCTTGGAATGTAGAGATTATGAATACACTGAATCGGTATCACTCGTAGAATCAATATCATAACTACAATAGACACATGTTCCATAAGGATTAGGTTGAACCATAGATAAAGGCATTTTGATGCTTTGTATTATATTGACTTCATACAAAAGGGAAACCTTTGCGAAACTTGCTTCTCCCACATGTCTGACAGCTCTTTTGAAGTCAAAGCCTAGTCAACAAGGAAATCTTCATCTTTTTGTTATTCTTGACGCAATCCAAAAGATAGTAGTTGATAATGTTCTGATATGGCATTCCTGTCTGATCAGCCATTTCTTTGAAGTAGGCGATGACTGTATCATCAAGACGAATCGTAATCTGTTTCTTTAGTCTGTCTGAGTATGGATTCTTGATGGCATTGGTAAAATCATAATCATCTCTCATAGTCTTTCTCCATATTGTCGGGCTTCCTTTCGGTTAGCCTTTCTTGCTGATATCAATCGAATTGTGTCATTTTCTTTATAACAATGGCATATCGGCAACATATGACATTTTGTACTTAATCCAAAAAGAATAAATCGGTCTTATTCCTCGGATGAATGGTCTAGGTCTGAAATCAGAAGAGATTTCTCTTCAAAGAAAACGGTTTTTGCTTCTTCAAAAGAAACATTGTGTTTTTCTTTGTTTAAGACTGCTTTGATTGGGTCCCATTCGAAATGCAATTCGTTGTTTATAATGTCAAATGAGTAGATTATTTTTTTACCATGAAAGAGTAAGCAAGCGACGCTTGAAATAGGGGTATATTTTTGTAGGAGTAATATGAAAAGATTATTTCTGCTTACATATCAACGCTGGTAGGCATAGAAATCTTGTACTGGACAAGTTCAGTAGAATACTTAGAAAGAATTTAATTTAAAGATACTTCTTTTAGTAGAATTAAAAGACAAAAATGTCGATGAAGTAGTTTTTGTTTATATTTATGAGTTTGGGTTATTTCTTGTATTGAGAGGGAGCAAATAAAAATCGACACTTTGCTTTTTACAAAATGTCGATTATCGTACTATAGCGCGAGTGGGAATCGAACCCACAAGGGATTGCTCCCGGCAGATTTTGAGTCTACTGCGTCTACCAATTCCGCCATCACGCCGTTCTAGAGAATAATAGCAGAATTTTGTGTACTTCATCAAGGTGACATTGAAGGGTTTTGAAAACAACTGTAAACTCTAGTTATGAAGAAGATACTCTTTGTTTTGATCCTTATAATGGCTCTATGCCTTCCTATATTTGCAACGGACTTGGAAAAATCTGTGGAGAACGATGAATTTCTAAAAGAAATCCTTATCTCGGATATTCCTATAACATATGGAGATGAGGCTTTCAGGGAAAGGATTCTCAAGCGAACAGAAGGTAAGAGAGATCCTATAGGTCTCGTCCTTACAGGAGGCAGTGCCAGAGCCTGCGCCCATATAGGTGTATTACGATACTTGGATGAGCATGGCGTTGTTCCGGACTTCATTGTCTCTAACTCCATGGGATCTATTATCGGTATGCTGTATGCTGCCGGTATAACTCCGGATCAAATAGAAGAAATCCTCCGTGTGGGAGATATTTCATCATATTTCGCCCTTACCCTTCCTGCAGAGGGTGGATTTCTTGATCCCTCCGGATTCAGAGCCCTTATTGATTACATTGTAGGTGAAGAATATAGAATGGAAGAGACAGATATACCTGTCATGGTAGTTTGCGATGACTTGGTGTCGAAAAGGGAAGTCAGAATAACAGAGGGGCCATTTACAGATGTTCTTATCGGCTCCTTTGCTCTTCCTGTTTACTTTAGTCCATATAAATATAATGGACACTTATTGGTAGACGGAGGCGTAATATCTCTGGCTCCAATCGATGCAGCTTACGAGTATACAGATACTGTCATTCTCTCTACTACTTTCTACGATGCGGATACGACAAATCTAATTAACCCTGTCACTATTCTCAACTCCTCCTTCGATATAGGGAAGAGACAGAATGCATCATCTGATTTAAAGAAGTATACAGACTTGATTTGGATCAGATGTGCCGTAGAGCAGTTCTCTTTCATGGCTTTCAAGGATGCAGCCACTATGGCTGATATCGGGTATTCATGCACTGCATTGGAGTCGGAAAAGCTAGAAGAGCTGTATAAAGGGCAAAGGACTATTACTTCTGAACGCAGCGGGGAGATTGCTTCTAGAATCCAGGAGACAAAAGATAATATCCACTTCTTCGGTAGATTGAAGGCCACCTCTTTTTCACAGATGTTAGGAGTCAACTTCAGTGGTTTTGATTCTTATTATTTGAAAAACTCCATGATTACCGGCCTTAAGTACAGAGTTCTCTTGGGCAACTGGGATATGACTGCGACCTTCGGTTTCGGTTCAGATACTCAGAACCTCTCGTCTACAGGTGGTTTCTCTACTATTGGCGGCGAGATTTCATTCTATCCATTCACAAATGCAAGAATGAAGATCGAAGGCTATTTAGACTTCTTCCGTGGTGGTTCCGACGGCTTTAACGCACAGCTTTTTGGTAGAGAATCTATTGATCTTTTCCTTTATAACTCAGATAAAGCAAGTGCAAGCATACACCAGGCATTTGAATACTATAAGGATGGAAATCATATTCTAGGTACAGGATCTGTCCTTTCTGTTTTTGTAAAAGGCTCATGTTCTGTCCCATATTTCACAGTTGGCGGAAAGATCGGATATATGATGACAGCCGAGGATATTACATTTGGTGGAAATAAGAGCTATATAGAATCTGGATTAAGTGTGGAGTCAGAGGATTCGTCTGCCTTTAGAACAGGCGGAGATATCACTGTCAGAGTCAACGTAGATGGAAAAGGTAGCGTTCCAAAGTTTATTTCCGATGGTTATATCGGGTTCGATACAAGTTATGGTGCAACAGGGTTAAAGACTGACAGTTCATTGTTTAACATATTCTTTAATGCAGATGTTTCATACAAATTGCCCTATGATCCTACTTTCGGAGAATTCCTGATTTTTGAGAATCCTTCGTTTGGTTTTTATACTTCTTCTCTGTTTACTGTGGAGAGTATAGGGATAAGTGTAGGTGCAGAAATAAAAACCACTACTTCTCTCATTGGTCTTATTAAGCTACCTCTTCGTTTTAGGGTTGGTTATGAGATTATTCCTGGAGAGGTCGGACACGTAATAGCCTCGTTGACTTTCTCAACAGTGATGTAAGAAAAAGGAGGACAGTAGAGATAATCTATTAGTCCTCCTTCTTTTCTTTTAGTCCGAGTGTTTCTTTATCCACTCTTCATCGTCGTCATTAAGAGATGTATCCATCTCTCTTTCGTCGTCTTCCTCTTCATCATCTTCAGAAACTGAAGTTGAAGTCGGGTCGAAGGCTTCTTCACTGAAAGACGGCATTATTGGAGTCTTTGGTTTCTTCAGACCTCTCTTTACAGTAGGCATCTCGCCTTTGATCAATACTTCTGGAGTTTTGTCGACGACTTCAAGCATACCCCATCTTGTGTCTTCATCTTTTATCAAGGATATGAGAGTCTCTATTTCGTCGATTGTATAGACAGATGTATTTGACTCTGTGCACATATTCTTGATTTCAGAGAGAGCTTTTACTGCACCCTCCCAGTCTCCATAGTGGAGAGAAATCATTGCTTTATGAAGGTATGGATCTTTATATGCAGGCGTTGTCTTATCGAAGAGGGAAGTAAGGTATGTTCCTGCTTTCTTCCAATCTTTCTGAATCATAAAGTATGCCGCTTCAAGATCGAGAATTGCAGGAGATGCAAGAGATTTGTCGTTACAGTCTTTAATATACTTCCTATATTCTTTGTAGTCTCCTTTTTCCAAGAGATATGTACATAGGTTTACATATAAATTCTTGTCTCTGCATCCATTCTCCAAAGCTTTCTCTGAGAGAGTAATTGCTTTATCCAGTTCACCTTTCATCCACCAATACATCGATAAAGATACCTTGGCTGCATCTTTTGTCTTAGGATTCTTTCCGTTGGATAAATACTCTAGTATTTCTCTTCCTTTTTCCATGTCTCCATGTTGTAGCATCAGTGTTCCTGCTGCTATCTGACAGTTTTCATTTACTCCCCATTTGATGGCTTTATCAAAATAAGGCATGGCTTTCTCGTAAGAGGCATTAGACTTGTCCTGGAGAATCTTTGCAGCTTTTCCATAGAAGAAGGTTCCTATACTATTCCAAATTACCAAAACAAGGGCAATAGAAAAGAAAACGATAGGAAGAGCTCTGGGAAGAGTAGGCTGAAGAAGGAATATAACTCCAGCTATGATACAAACTAATAATGCTTTTTGCCTTATATTGCGGATTTTTTCTATCTTATCCATAATGCATCCCCGAAAAAGAAATCTCTTTAAATGATAATATTGAGAGAATGGGATATCAACAACTAAAAAGAGACAACTGTTCGGGTGTTGGAGTTTTTTCGCCTGATGATTATACTTGTTTTGATGGGTATAGAAAACGAAGAGAAAAAGATACTAGTCCATGTTTGCTGCGGTCCATGCGCCACATCAAGTATTAAGCGCCTTCTTGATGAAGGGTGGAGTCCCGTATTATTCTTTTCCGACTCGAATATTTGGCCGGAGGAAGAGTTTGAAAAAAGATATGATACTCTTTTGACTGTGGCTTCTTTTTATAATCTTGATGTAATCAAGGATGATTACAACCACAGCGAGTGGAGAGAATGGGTGAAAGGGCTGGAGAATGAACCTGAGCATGGTAAGAGATGCCAGAAGTGTT
>CAMEXG010000109.1 GCA_945947045.1 uncultured Spirochaetales bacterium
TAGACTCTCCGACTTAGTGCTGAGAATAGGCGTTTCACTTCAAAAAGGTGAGTTTTTAAATATTGTTGTTTCCCCTGATGCATATTTCTATGCCCAGAATATGGCTGTCAAAGCATATGAGATGGGTGCAAAATATGTGAATATAAGGGTGGCCGATATGCTCCTTGATAAAGAAAGAGCCTTTTATCAAGAGAATGAAGATCTTTCTTTTGTTCCAGAGTTTTTGAGAGAATACGTAAATGAAGGCATAAAAACCAGGATAAAGAACGTAAGAATCGAATGTAGGGATGAAAGAATAGGATTACCGGAGTTAGATGACGACAAATATCAGACACTCAACCGTCACTACAGGGAATCACAGAAACCACTCTCTAAATTGTATATGGAGAACCATATTGCTTGGTGTGTCTGCTGTGCTCCAGGACCCAAATGGGCTAAAGCAGTACTAGGAGAAGACAAAACAGAAGAAGACTTGGCTGATATTCTAGCTTCTATTCTTCATATCGACACCCCCTCCTATATTGAGTATTGGAAAGAAGAGGACAAGAAAGTCAATGAGAGGTTAAAGAGAATAAACAGCCTTGAAATCAAGTCACTGCACTTTGAAAGCGCCATTACAGACTTCACTGTCGGCTTTAGAAGAGAAGCCAAGTTCGAAGGCTGTTCTTCTACAACTACTTCAGGCTTGGTATTCTACCCTAACCTTCCTACTATTGAAATATTCAATACTCCTGACAAAGATACGGCAGAGGGTTATATAACTACTACCCGTCCAGTCTCCGTAATGGGAAAAGAGACAGAAAGCGTCAAATTGTACTTTGAAAAGGGTAAATGCGTAAAAGCAGAAGCCAAGGAAGGACAGAAGGTAATCGATGACTACCTACAAATCGACGAAGGATCCTCTAGACTGGGAGAGATTGCACTTGTTGATGACTCAAGCGCCATCTCAAAGACAGGATTAGTATTTGGATCGATACTGATAGACGAAAACGCCTCCTGCCACATTGCGCTGGGTTCCGGTTATACATCAAATCTCCATATAGGAAAAGAAGACCCCAAGGACTATGGATGTAACGAAAGTCTGGTACACACAGACTTTATGGTTGGTAGCTCTGATATGAAAGTCACTGCTCTTACTTATGGTGGAGAGAAAGTACTGATTATGGATAATGGAAACTTTGTTTTCTAGTTCTTAAATAAGGCTGTCGATTTGGCAGCCTTATTTCATCAATAATCCTCTCTTACAGGGAGTCTACTACCCTGTCGACTCCTAAAAACAAAGTATAAAAGAAGGGAGTCAGAGTAGAAGACAGTAAAGCACGGGAATATCGTACGCAATGGGTATGTTTATCCGAGATACTCCCGATGAAAGGAAACAAAACTACTAAACATTTTCCTTAAATCAGAAAGCAATGATTTATTCCTGGCTTCTGATAATACAGCCCTCAATATTTCTAGTTAAGATCAGCAATTAACCCTAATCCTTTTAATGTGAGAATAGGATCCAATTCATCAAGTCTATGGATCAAAGTAGAGATAGTGGAACTAAGACCTCCTGTGGCCATGACATAGAGTCTCTCACCCAGTTCTTTCTCCGTCTTCTCTATTATTTTTTCAACTAAGCCTGAATATCCATCCATGATACCTGCCCTTATTGATTCCATGCTGTCTCTGCCAAGTACCGATGATGGAACTTTCAACTCAACCTGCGGAAGCTGTGCCGTAGAGCCGAAGAGAGCATTTACAGCAGTTACAAGACCGGGAGCGATTGCCACCCCCAATACCTTTCCCTCTTTTGAGACAGTACTGAAAGTAAGCGCTGTACCGAAGTCTATTACCATTACAGCCCCGTCTTTATGATGGTAGTGACCATATGCCATGTTGGAAAGAAGGTCTGCTCCAAGCTCTGGAGGAATAGATGATTTATCAAGACCACACTCTACACTGTGAGAAACCATGATGGGATCTTTTTTAAAGATTCTCCTCATATTCTTCTCAATGCTTCGTGTCAAGAAAGGGACGACTGAGGAGATGATTACTTTATCGACTTTATCTCTGTCTATTCCCCTTTCATCGAAAAGGGAAGAAAAGATTACATAGTATTCATCTCCAGTCTTTTTTGTATCTGTAAAGACTCTGAAGGGTTTGTTCCACTCTCCATTATTTAGGGCAGCAACAACTATATTGGTATTTCCAATATCAACAGCCACAGTCATCAGATTACAACAGCTCCTTTGTGACCTTCATAAGCCTTGTCTCTCTTGGCTTTTACGTCTTCGTCCACAAGATAATCGTCAAATCTCTCCATCTTGTCGATGATTCCTTTTGGAGTGAACTCAATGATGCGGTTTGCAAGAGAATCTACAAACTGATGGTCGTGAGAGTTAAATAGCAGGACACCCTTGAATTCAATAAGTCCATTGTTAAGAGCCTGAATGGATTCAAGATCCAAATGGGATGTAGGCTCATCGAAGATAAGACAGTTATTGCCTTCAAGCATCATCTTCGCAAGGACGACTCTGACTCTCTCTCCTCCGCTAAGAACTCCACAGTCTTTCAAAGCTTCATCTCCGCTGAAGAGCATTCTTCCCAAGAATGATCTGACATAGTTGTCATCATCTTCCTTACTGTACTGCTGGAGATACTCAGTCATATTAATTCCAGGACCGAACATCTTTGAGTTATCTTTAGGGAAATAACTGAGGGAAGTCGTTACACCCCAAGTATAAGATCCTTCATCAGGCTCCATTTCTCCGCTGATAATCTGGAAAAGCACTGTCTTTGCATAGTGATTTGGACCGACAAATGCCACTTTCTCACCAGGATTGATAGTGATGGAAAGATTATCGAGAACCTTCTCTCCGTCGATTGTCTTGGATAGATTCTTGATCTCAAGAACATTCTTTCCGATTTCTCTATTGGGCTTAAAAGCTACATACGGGAAACGGCGGGATGAAGGCTTGATATCGTCGATGGTAAGTTTATCGATAAGCTTCTTTCTACTGGTAGCCTGCTTTGCCTTGGCGACGTTGGAACTGAAGCGCTGGATAAACTCCTTGAGTTCTGCAATCTTCTCTTCCCTTCTCTTCTTCTCATCTTTCATCTGCTTTGCGGCAAGCTGGGATGACATATACCAGAAGTCATAGTTACCTACATAAAGCTGGATTTTGCCATAGTCGATATCACAGATATGGGTACATACAGTATTCAAGAAGTGTCTGTCGTGGCTTACAACGATGACAGTATTGTTAAAGTCTTCCAAATAATCTTCAAGCCAATGAATAGACTCAAGGTCCAAGTGGTTTGTAGGCTCGTCCAAAAGAAGAATATCAGGATTTCCGAAAAGTGCCTGGGCAAGAAGTACTCTGACCTTCAAATTGTCTTCGATCTCGCTCATTTTCTTTTCGTGTAATGCGACAGGAATTCCAAGGCCGTCAAGCATCTGTGCAGCCGTCGCCTCAGCTTCCCATCCTCCAAGCTCGCTGAACTCACCTTCAAGTTCTGCAGCCCTCAATCCATCTTCTTCGGAGAAGTCTTCTTTCGAGTAGATGGCATCTCTCTCCTGCATTACATCATATAGGTGCTTGAAGCCCATGATGACAGTATCGATGACTCTGAATTCATTGTATTTAAAGTGATCCTGCTTGAGAGTTGCAAGTCTCTCGCCTGGAGTAATGATAATCTCTCCCGTATCCGGTTCAATCTCGCCGGAGAGTATCTTCAAGAATGTAGATTTACCTGCACCGTTGGCACCGATAATACCATAGCAGTTACCTGGGGTAAACTTAAGGTTTACTTCTTTAAATAGAACTTGTGTACCATAAGAAAGAGAAATGTTGGAAGCTGTAATCATGACTACCTCTTAAGCAAAATGAAAGGGCAACTATTCGTTGCCCTTAACTTTAGTCCCTAGCAGAATCGAACTGCTATTTAGAGACTGAGAATCTCCCGTCCTAACCGTTAGACGAAGGGACCATTAATCCACTGGGATGGAGGGACTCGAACCCCCAAAGGCAGAACCAGAATCTGCAGTGTTACCGTTACACTACATCCCAATCACAATGACAAAAAGAAAATACATGATTTACATATTTGTTGCAATAGGTTTTTAGAAAAAAAACCAGTAAATCAGTTTAGTTCTTCTTAAATGCCGATACTCTGGCACTTGCTGTCAAGGAATCTGTGTCATATTTCCCGTCCAAAAGGTATTTATAAGCCAACCCAGCTATCATGGCTCCGTTATCGGTACAAAGCTTTAGAGATGGGAAAGTGACCGTATATCCACTTTTTTCCAGACTTTTCAGTTCACTTCTCAGAAGAGAGTTTGCCGCAACACCGCCACCTGCGCTGACTCTCTTTAGACCTGTATCCTTCAGTGCAAGCTTTACTCTCTTCATTAATATGCCTACAGCCTGGCGCTGGAATGAAGCTGCAATGTTTTCCGGTGTGTCTGGACAGTCACCGTTTCTAAATTGGTCTTTCTGGTTAATTACTGCAGTCTTAAGTCCGGAATATGACATATCATATGGATGCTCTTTCCTATCCAGACTTGGTCCAGGGAAAAGAAAGGCATTAGGATCTCCAGTCTTACTGAGTCTGTCGATGACTACTCCTCCAGGAAACCCGAGATCATAGAACTTGGCGACTTTGTCGAATGCTTCCCCAATGGCGTCGTCGATAGTGGTGCCTAAAACATCCACTTCGTCATATCCATTGACTCTACAGATTACAGTATGTCCTCCGGAAACCAACACACCAAGATATGGATACTCCAAAGGAGTCTCAATCTGTGAAGCATATAAGTGAGCCCTGATATGATCGATTCCGATATATGGAATACCCAATGTCTCTGCAAAATATTTTCCGAAGTTGACTCCTACTAGAAGAGAGCCTAAAAGCCCAGGCCTGTTAGTTACCGCCACAGCATCAAGATCTTCTTTCTTTATTCCAGCCTGCATTATGGCGGCGGCAACCACCTGCTCTATCCATTCGGTATGGAGACGTGAAGCCAATTCAGGTACAACCCCCTGATATGGCTTATGAAGCTCAATCTGTGTAGCAATAACATTAGACATTATCTCTCTGCCGTCTTTAACCACTGCGGCGGAGCACTCATCACAACTGGTTTCAATACCTAATACAATCATAAATCATCATCTTCCGGTTCCCAAATAATCAAATCTTCACCCACCAAGATGGACGGATCGACAAAAGTCTCCGATTCAAATACATATTCATAGACTTTTCTGTTCCATGGAATACCGATTTGAGGTCCATTTGTCTTTGATCTTGAAATTAGCTCTTCCAGAGAGGCAAGATCTTCCTGTGACATGGGAACCTGTGATAGGTCCAAAAAAATCTCTTCCATATTGTCCTCCCTTAAGAATATAGTATGAAATGCCATAAAGAAAACAATTCAACAACAGATATTATCACAACTTGATTAATTGAGAAAGATACTTGAGTTTACGCCTAATAAGCTAGAGACAAATAATTTGCTTTCTTATGTACAACAAGATTTGAATCCATTACTCTACACTTGACGAGAGGTAAATATGAGACGACTGGTTATCGGAGATATACATGGGCAGTTTGAAAGAATGCAGGAAGTCCTCAAGCTCTCATCCTTTGACCCGGAGAAAGATATGCTTTTTCCTCTAGGGGACTTCTGTGACAGGGGACCAAAACCTATTGAAGTCTTAAATTATATCTACTCCCTTCCCTATTGTTATCCCGTACTGGGTAATCATGATATGTATTTGATGGAGTATCTTACTCACACTATCCCCAGCTTTCGTCTCACCTCCTGGATTAGTAAAAACAATGGAGGTTGGAGCACTCTTAGAAAAGTCGACGATGAAAGCTATGAGTGGAAAAGAAAAGTAGCAAATAGGCTTCTTTCCACCCCCTTTGTAAGAAAAGTCGATGACAACATCATAGTACACGGTGGAATAAATAGGGAATTAATGGAGAATCATACTCCGGAGTATTTCATTAATAAGACAAGAAATGATATCAGCGACAAAGAATACTTGGACTATGACGAGATTGTATGGGACAGAAGCTTAATCTATGAATCCATGGAAAAAGAAGAGCTTTCTCTCCCCTGGAAAGAAAGAATCATCCTTGGGCATACACCCATATTATCAAACGAAAAGAAACCTTATATTTCCTCCCAAGTCATCGATGTAGATACAGGCTCATTTGTCCCAACGGGCTCAATAACCGTGATGGATATAGACACATTACAGTATTGGCAGTCTACACTACCTGTTGAGCCTGTATCCGAAGCGATTTGAGAAATCAAATAAACTTGGAGTCTTCTACAATAAAGGTTGATAGTCCTGCCTTACCTTCTCTTCCAGGCCATGGAGAGAAGAGATTCTTATTAATATGCGGGCCAAAAGTGCATCCCGAGAACTTGGCCTTCCCCTCGTCTCTCCAAGGTCTCATAAGATATACTTTTCCGATTAATGAAGTAGGAGAAGTGAATCTGCAATTCTCAAAGACAAAGCCATCCCATTCTTTATTACCCGAAGGGGCGGAAACATACCCTTCATCAATACTTGTGATGAGTACATCTCTAAATACTGCGTCTCCTCCCCCGAAAATAAAGTCTACGCTTCCCCGTATCTCTCCTTTCTCGATAATTGTCCTATTTCTCTTTCTTTCGGTCTTGAATCTCGGTCCGTAGAAGCCATTCTTTTCTCTTTCACTATCAGGTAAAGGTGCAAGAAATAAAGTATCTTGAGCCCCGTAGAGATTTACACTTGATAATTCTGCATCATCTACATCAAGATACAAGGCTACAGCCTGTCCAACGTCTTTTCCACTTCCAGCGCTATTTTGTATTGTTATGTTCTCCAGTCTCAACTTCTCACCGGAGAAGAATGCCGTATAAGAGCGGAAAGTCCCCCTTTTCTTTCCATCGGCCATCAACTCTCTGGCTCCATCGGAATAAGTGACGAGGACATTTCCTTCTCCTCTTATAGTCAAATCTTTTTTATCCGAGAAAATCTTCTCCC
>CAMEXG010000110.1 GCA_945947045.1 uncultured Spirochaetales bacterium
TTGTAGCATTCCAAATCTTGTTTGCAAATCTGGAACCAAGCTTAAATGAGTTCATATCTATCTGAACGTCCTGTCCCTGAGCTGCAAGGAAGCAGAGTGTAAACTTCATGGCGTCAGCGCCATATTCGTCGATTACATCCAACGGGTCGATTCCGTTTCCAAGAGATTTGGACATCTTTCTTCCCTGTGTATCTCTTACAAGACCTGTAATGACGATATCTTTGAAAGGCGCCTTACCCAAGAACTCTTCACTTGCCATTATCATTCTGCTGATCCAGAAGAAGATAATGTCATATGCAGAAACAAGAGTATTTGTCTGGAAGAACTTATCGAAATCAGGAGTCTTTTCAGGCCAGCCAAGAGTCGAGAATGGCCAAAGCCATGAAGAGAACCATGTATCGAGGACATCTGTGTCCTGCTTAAGGTTATGGCTATGACACTTTGGACACTCTGTTGCATCTTCTCTTGATACAATCATTTCGCCGCAGTCTTCGCAGTACCATACAGGAATTCTATGTCCCCACCAAAGCTGACGTGAAATACACCAGTCCTTGATAGTCTCCATCCAGTGGATATAAGTATTCTCCCATCTCTTTGGATAGAACTGGATATCTCCCTTCTTCCAAGCGTCTATGGCCTTATCAGCCATACCGCGCATCTTTACAAACCACTGCTCGGAAAGATATGGTTCTACGATTGTATGACATCTATAACAATGTCCGACTTCATGGTTGTAGTCTTTCTCGCTTACCAGATATCCCTTCTCCTTCAGCTCTTCAGCAACCATCTTTCTTGCTTCCTGAGCAGGAACACCTCTATACTTTTCAGGACAGTTGTCATTCATTGTTCCATCAGGATTAAGGACATTGATGGCTTCCAGGTTGTGTCTCTTTCCACACTCCCAGTCATTAGGGTCATGGGCAGGAGTAATTTTTACCATACCGGTACCGAAACCGAGTTCAACGAAGGAATCAGCAATAATCGGGATTTCTCTATCTGTAAGAGGAAGTCTAAGCTTCTTTCCAACTATATCCTTATATCTTTCATCTTCCGGGTTTACTGCGACTGCAACATCTCCAAACATAGTCTCAGGTCTAGTTGTCGCAACTGTAATCCAACCGGAACCGTCTGCATATGGATATCTTACGTCATAGAGTTTTCCAGGAACATTCTCATATTCGACTTCATCGTCAGCCAAGGCTGTTCCACACTTCGGACAGTAGTTTACAAGGTACTTGCCCTTGTAGATCAACCCCCTCTCATAGAGAGTTACAAATGCTTCTCTTACTGCCTTGGATAGTCCCTCATCCATTGTGAACCTTTCGTGATCCCAGTCACAGGAACAACCCATCTTCTCAAGCTGGCTCTTTATAATATTATGATGCTTGTCTTTTACAGCCCAAGTACGCTCCAAAAACTTCTCTCTTCCAAGATCCTGACGTCTCAAGCCTTCTTTTGCAAGCTGTCTTTCAACAACATTCTGAGTTGCAATACCTGCATGGTCTGTTCCAGGCACCCAAAGAGTAGGCACACCTGTCATTCTCTTATACCTGATTATTATATCCTGCAAGCTGTTATTTAAAGCATGACCCATATGGAGGACGCCAGTGACGTTTGGAGGTGGCATGACGACAGTAAAATGTCCTTCACCACTTCTGGGAGCAAACTCCTCTTTCTCTTTCCATTCGCTGTAAATGCGGTCCTCGAAATCTTTTGGGTTATAGGCTTTTGCCAATTCCACGGCTTTCATGTTAAAAAGTCCTCCGTCGCCGTTAATGGTATCAAAAAAGAGTGCTCTTAACAATGGAAAGAGTATATCCCTTTTTTTGTCCATTTATGATAAATTGAAGCTATGAGTGAAAACCGACAATACATTAAAATGACACAGACACCAGTGTCCTCACTTATTCCCAGACTTGCAGTTCCAACCATCGTATCAATGCTTGTCTCCTCCATTTATAATATGGCCGACACATACTTTGTATCTCAAATCGGAACAAGCGCATCTGCAGCTGTCGGTGTCGTTTTTTCCATAATGGCAATAATTCAAGCTGTAGGCTTTACAATAGGCATGGGGGGAGGAATTCTTACTTCCCGCTCTCTTGGAGCAAAAGATAAAGACAGAGCAGATACTCTGGTAACCCTTTCTTTTTTCTTCTCTCTCATCTTTGGTTTTATTCTCGCGGTTATAGGTATCGTGTTTAACAAAAGCCTAATGAGAATGCTAGGTGCAACAGAGACTATTCTACCCTTTGCGGAGGCTTACTCAAGATATATATTCCTCGCTTGTCCCTTTATGATCGGATCATATGTAATGAATAATATCCTGCGCTCTGAAGGAAAAGCATTCTATGCAATGGTCGGTATTACTACAGGAGGCGTGTTAAACATTGCTCTGGATCCTTTGTTTATCTTTGTCTTCGGTCTAGGCACGGCAGGAGCTGCAATCGCAACAGCCATAAGCCAGTTTATTAGCTTTATAATTCTTCTTATGGCCTTTATTACAGGAAAGAGCGAAGCGGATATAGTGATCTCAAGAATAAGGCATTTTCAACCTTCAATGCTTCTATCGGTCATCAAGACAGGGCTTCCGTCTCTTGCAAGGCAAGGTCTTGCAAGTATTGCAACGATTCTATTAAATCTAAGCGCCGCAGTATATGGAGACGCCGCCATTGCCGCAATGAGCATTACAGGAAGAGTTACATTCTTTATCTTCTCCGCCCTCTTAGGCTTCGGGCAAGGTTTTCAACCTGTTTGTGCATATAACTGGGGGGCAGGGAAATTTGATAGGGTAAGAAAAGCTACAGTGTTCACGGCTCAGGTAGGCTCTATAATAATCGCCATCCTCTCTATACTGACTTATATATTTACACCTTCAATAATCAGAGCTTTTATAAAAGAAGATCCCATGGTAATTGAAGTCGGTACAAGGGCATTGAGAGCCCAGTGTATTCTTCTACCCTTCTGCGGAATAAATGTCACCACAAACATGGCACTTCAAGGAACAAGCCATGTTCCTTCAGCCACATTCCTTGCTATGTGTAGGCAGGGTATCTTCTATATTCCAGCTATTCTGGTTCTTCCCAGGATTCTTGGAATTACAGGTGTCGAGATAGCTCAACCTGCTGCAGATACTTTGACTTTTACTGTCTCAACATTCTTATTTATTTCTTTCCTTAGAGAGTGCAAGGAAAAAAGTAAGAAGGACGATGTAGTTGATTGATACAAAATAAGGTTCTATCTTGTTTACAAAAAAACTTAAAATGACCGTCTCTCATGATGGTCATTTTATTCGCTTATGCAAAACCACAGGAATAGAAAAGGACCCGATTTTTCGAGTCCTTAGTAATCATTCCCCTTTTTCTTCCAAAGGCTGGAGACCTTTAATGGAAATATCCACCTGATAGCCTTTACCATCTAGATATTGAAGTATCTCTTCAAGAGTATAGTCGTCGAGACTATTTTTACCCGATGAGACAAGTCTGACATTTTCACTATCTGCATTTACGGAGAAAGAAGGAAGAATATCATTTGTTTCTTTTGCGTTAGATCCAAAGAATACAAAACCTCCTACGAAGATGAAGACAGCTGCAGCTGCCGCTGTAATTGCAGTAGGAATGCTCATCTGTATTTTTCTTCTGAAGAAAGAAACCTGTCTGCCTTCCCCGAAACACTTTGCATCAAGCTTCTTGTAAATGGCATCCTTATTCCTATTAAGCTCCTCTTCCAGGAAAACATCTTTCTGGATCTTTTCGTCCAGCTTTTTCATGTCCTCAAGAAGATTCCTGCAGGCGGCGCAGTGCTCCAAGTGTTCCTTCACCTGAGTTTTATATGGCTCTTTCAGTTCTCCATCCATATATGCGGACAGCATCTGCAGATCAATACACATCTTTATCCTCCGCGGAAAGAATCTCTTCAAGCTTTTTTCTAGCTCTATGGACCCTCACCTTTACGTTTGTTTCAGAGATACCCAGGATCTTTCCTATGGCTTTATAGTCAAGCCCTGAATACTCTTTAAGCTGTATTACGCTCCTCAAATTCTCTGGCAGAGCATTTACTGCATCTCTAACAGCCTTTCTATCCTCTTCTTCCATGACAGCTTTGGAGGAGTCAAAATAGTTTGCAGTTTCACTTGGCATCTTTTTGACTTTATCTACAAGCTGTATCTCTCTCTTGTTCCTTCGAACATGATTAAGAGCCAGATTCTTGGAAACTCTCAACAGCCAATACTTGGCGTCATCCATGGTCGGGAAGGAAATATTCTTAACATAAAAACGTTCGAAAGTTTCCTGGACCAAGTCTTCCGCTATTTCCTGATTGTATACGATGTGCATCACCACTTGCATAAGAAGTGTGTAATTAGCATCGTATACTTTCCTGAAATCTTCCCGGTTGGTACTTTTGATTTCCATCTTATTAACAAATTTCCTACCTAATGGTTACATTATTTTTTGAAGAATTGGTCCCTGTGGGGTATCTTTTACAATATAACCCCTAGTTTCCAGCTCTTTTCTAATCTCATCGGCTCTCTGATAGTTCTTTTCAGCCTTAGCCTGCCTTCTCTCTTCAACAAGCTTCCACTCCTCTTCTCCTCCAACCTTCTCCTCTTTCTTGGCCTCTATTTTATCGAGATCCAAGCCAAGAACTTTATCCATGGAATAGAGAAGAGAAAGTTTTTCTGCGTCACTTATAGAACCATCTTTAATCATCTTCCACATGACAGCCAATGCCTCCGGGCATCTCAGGTCATTATAGAGGGCGGCAAAGAAAGAATCTTTATAGGCCTGAGCCTTCTCCCCAAGAGAAGCTGCTGGCTTGGATTTTGTCTTGAGTTCAGCTACTACTCCATTAAGTCTCTCCCTAGCGATTTTTGCATGGTCGAGAGCTTCATAAGAGAACTTAAGCTGTGTGCGATAGTGTCCGCCAAGGCAGAAATATCTGTAGTCTAGAGCCTCGTATCCATGAGAAACCAAAACAGGAAGGGTCAAGAACTCTCCTGAGGACTTGCTCATTTTTCCCTTGTCGTTTAAAAGGAATTCGCCATGGCACCAGTAGTTTACCCATTTGTGGCCTGTTGCAGCCTCACTCTGAGCTATCTCATTGGTGTGATGGACAGGAATGGCGTCAATACCTCCACAGTGGATGTCGAAAGTCTCTCCAAGATACTTCATGCTCATGGCAGAGCATTCAATATGCCATCCGGGATATCCTCTTCCCCATGGAGAGTCCCACATCATAGCCTGTTCCCCGAATTTGCTGTTGGTAAACCACAAAACAAAGTCCTGAGGATTACGCTTATTTCCGTCCACTACTATTCTTGCTCCGCTGAGTTTATCTTCCTGCTTCTGTCCTGCAAGTTTTCCATAGTCGTCGATAGTATCGATGGAGAAGTAGACATTTCCGCCGGCAGTGTATGTATGTCCATTCTCCTCCAGTCTCTTAATCAATTCGATCATATCTGAAATATGATCTGTAGCCTTACATACTACATTAGGTCTCTTGATGTTCAAGGCCTGTTCGTCTCTAAAAAAAGCATCGGTATAGAATGCCGCGATATCCCAGACACTCTTGCCTGTCTCTCTGCTTCTCTTTCCCAGCTTGTCTTCTCCGTCATCTCCGTCTCCGGTAAGATGTCCTACGTCTGTAATATTCATTACATGTTTGACTCTATATCCAGCCTCTTCAAGAGTACGATGAAGTATATCTTCGAAAATAAAGGTTCTTAAGTTTCCGATATGGGCATAGTTGTAGACTGTAGGACCACAACAGTACATTCCTACCTTTCCTTCTTCAATCGGTACGAACTCCTCAACTTTGCGATCCATTGTGTTATACAGCTTCATGCTTAATCTCCTTTGTGCACAAGGCACTCTCTATCAGTATAATAGATTTGAGCACATGATAAAAGAAGATTGGACTTCAATATATTATCTGTTTTTACGTCTATTTTTACATTCACATAGAACCAATCTTTCCTTCTACACTCTTCTCTCCGCTGCTGTATATGTTCATTTCTATTCCGTCTTTTCTTAGAACAACCTTTGTCTCAATCTTTTCTTTTGTGACAGTAAAAGAGGAGGAATTGAAAGACATCGATATTGATAATCCACTGCTTTTCGACAGCTTCACCTTCCAATTCTGATAATAGAGTGAAACAGAAGCATCTATCTCTTCTTTTCCTTTTGCAAAGTTTCTCTTCGTCTCACTTTCTATTTTCACTTCTCCCAACGTAATTACTCCTCTAGAAGAAAAAGACAGAGATCTATATGAAGAGAAATAGACGGGAAGAGGCGAAAGATAAAGGGAAAAACTCACTTCCGTCTCCCCTTTTGTCAATGAGAATTTCAAACTAGTCTCCCAATCTTTACTCTCTTTCAAGAGGCTTTGTAATCTACCGTATCCGACTCCCAGCTTCATTACATTGAAAACTAACTCACCTTTGATCAGGGAAGAAAAGAACAAGGTGTCTGTGACTGACAAATAATATGACAATGAGAGCATTCTCATTTTACTCTCCAAGCCCAAATAGGCCACATTTATGTCTCTTCTCTCTATCAGGCTTTTCTGTATTGTATCTTCCTCTCCTTTCATAAAGGAAAAAACAAAGACCCTTGTATTATCCTTAACAAAACCGAATCCAAAACCATTTCTCTCTCCGTATAGAAAAGAAAACCAAAGATTCTTTACAGAAACAGTCGATGACAACAAGGATGTATCTTTCTTTGGAGTTGAATAATAGAGTCCATGGGAATAAGAAAAATGAGGATTACTCAATGTTTTGACATCTCCCCCGGAATCCACGGCACCAAAGGAGAAATGCCTGCTCTTTATCCTCATCCCCATTCGTGAAATATCGAAACTGAGTTCATCATTTTTTATACCGACGCTCATTTCGTCGAAAACAAAGGAAAAAGAGTAGAGGGAAAGGGAAAACAACAAAAAGAAAACCGACAATAATAGAAAACGTAGATCGGAAGAGCGTCGTGTAGGGAAAGA
>CAMEXG010000111.1 GCA_945947045.1 uncultured Spirochaetales bacterium
CTCATACTGTTACGAAAATAGAGGGAAGAAAGAGAGTCGAAAGAATAACAGTCTCTGCTGTCGACGAAAAACGTAAGCCTATTCCAGGAACAGAAATCACTTTTGATGCTGATACTCTACTTTTATCTGTAGGATTACTTCCTGAAAACGAACTCTCTCGTCAAGCTGGAATATCGCTTTCTCCTGTTACAGGAGGCCCCATTGTTGATAATAGCTTCCAAACCGATCGTGATGGAATCTTTGCCTGTGGCAACGTTCTTCATGTCCATGACCTGGTGGATTATGTATCAAACGAAGCAGAGAAAGCGGGAGAAAACGCTGCCCTCTATGCTCTCTCTGATAGAAAACCAAATAAAAAGAAAATCCCTATTTCTGTCTTTGGTCTCGCCAGATATACAGTTCCTGAAATAATCGACGAAGACACCAAAGAAGACACAACTATCAGATTCCGTGTTTCAAATGTAAAGAAGGATGGAAAGATTACAGTAAGGGTAAACGGAGAGGAAGTAATATCAAAGAAAAAAAGAATAATGGCTCCGGGAGAGATGGAGACATTGATAATCCCGAAACGTATTCTGGAGAAATACGAAACTATAGAGTCTATTGAAGTAGGTACGGAGGACTAACATGGAAAGATTTGAATTGACTTGTATCGGGTGTCCTCTTGGATGCCTTTTGACAGTTGAAAAGAATGGAGAAGAGATAAAAGTTAAAGGAAACACATGTCTCAACGGTGAAAGATATGCAAAAGAAGAAGTGACTGCACCAAAAAGAATTCTTACTCAATCGGTAAAAGTGAGAGATGGAGTAGATAAGATGTGCTCTGTAAAAACATCCGCTCCTATTCCAAAAGATATGATCATTAAGGCTTCTGAAATAATAAGAGAAAAAACCGTTGACGCTCCCATAGAAATCGGGAAAATCATTATTAGTAATATTTGCGATACAGGAGTAGATGTAATTGCAACTAGAGAAGTAAGGAAGAAAGCGTGAAAGAAGACATTTTCAAAACAAACCCGATTATTGCAGCTATCAACAACGATAAGCTCCTCCTTGAAGCTGAGAAGTGCGAAATTGACGTGGTGTTTGTTTTGTATGGAACAATCCTTACCCTTCCTGGAATTGTAGAGAGATTGAAAGCCAAAGATAAAACAGTAATTGTCCACGCTGACTTAATAACTGGCCTTTCTTCGAAAGAAGTGGCTGTCGACTATATTGCAACGAACACTAAGGCTGACGGTATTATCTCGACCAAGACAAACCTAGTAAAAAGAGCAAAAGAGTTGGGACTCATTGCTGGGGAAAGAAGCTTCATTGTTGACTCTATGGCGCTCTCCACTACCATCTCCCACCTTACTTCTTTCAAGCCTGACTTCTTGGAAGTGATGCCTGGCCTGATTTTTCGCGTGATATCAGAGTTATCTTCCTACAATATTCCTATTGTTGCAGGAGGATTGATCAATAGTAGGGAAGAAATACTATCCGCCCTTAATGCCGGCGCCTCCGCTATTTCTTCCTCGTCTCCTTTGATATGGAAGATGTAGAATCTTTTAGATTTATACAAACCGCCACGCCAGAAAAAAGCAAGAAGATAGCCACCACAATACCAGATACCAAAAGTAGGGTTCTCTCGTCTTTTCCTCCGCTTCCAAAGATATTCAGCATACCGCTTTCAAGGAAGATTAAAGAAACAAATGCGTGCGACACCTTTACTGTGTTTGCCACTTTTATGGCTGGGGTCTTGATCTTTCTGATGCTGATATACCCTTTTATTGCAGTCCCCACCTTCACAAATGAATATAAAGCTGCAGCATAAACTATAACGCCAGGATAGTTGGGGGCTGAAGCGTTATAATACATCTCCAACACCATAAATAAATACAACACAGAAGAAAGAGAAAGAATAAAAGAAGAGATACGCGTTGCCACTATCTCTTTCTTTCCTCCCCGCTTCGCCCCCTCAATCACAATAAGTCTCATCATAGTAAGAAGAATGTAATATATGCCATTCTCAATAATCCAATGTGAGTTTATTACAACTCCATATATAGTCTTTATTAATGCATAAAGTATGTTGACTGGAATAGAGACAGAAAAGAGAAGAAAGAAGTGATACTTTTGGTCAGAGAAATATCTCTCCAATACTTTATTCTTGTCAGAAAGTCTCTTCTTCTCTTCTTTTATGTCGATTCTCTTTATTACAAACACAACTCTTATGACGAAGATAGAGAGTGTATAAAAAGAGAACATGTAACAAAAGTAAGAGATAAGACTCTTTTCTAACGAGTAATAGAAAATACAGAACAGCAATGAAGAAGATAGAATGACCAACAATACAAGAAGAAGTGGATGAACCAGCACTACTTTCTTAATCATTCTTTCGACCTTCTCTTTCATGCTCTCATTACATCACTATATTGTTTCGGAATTATTTCATTATTTAATAAAACAGAAACATTTCAGAATGATTTATAAAACATTTTCTCCTTAAGCTACAGCCATGATAAGGAGAAGAAAATGGACAAAGAAGTTCAGAGTTATTTAGTCAATAAAATCAAAAGCGAGTACACAGAGAAAACAAACACAGAATTTGAGGAGCTTATTTCTCTTGATAGAAAGATAAAGCTTCCTCCTTTGATCCAAGCATACACATGTGGAATAGTAGGAGCACTTATTCTAGGGTTCGGCATGTCGCTGATCATGACAGATATAGGAGCAATCTTTGGAATAAACTCATCATTCACTGTTGGAATAATAGTCGGAATTCTGGGGCTTGCAATCTGCGGCATCAACTATCCCGTGTATATAAAGTTCTTGGACACAAGAAAAAAAAGATACTCACAAGAGATTCTAATGCTGGCAGACAAATTGGGAACAAACTAAACAAAGAGGTATATATGAAAAAAGCACTAGCTATTTTACTTATCAGCATCGTTATGGTAACTGCACTGTCAGCTTATGAGGGAAGCACTTCGGTTTCATTCGCTTACACTTATGAAGAAGGCAATAAAATCGGTATTTCCAGTGACACTGCAGGATATTTCGATTCTTCCCTTGGATTCTATCTAGGAGTCGAAAGCGTTTTCAACGTAAAAGATTTCTCAGATTGGGAAGTAGGCTTAATCGTTGGCCCATCATACTCTTATTCTTTTTCTGGCACAGGAGTTTCTATCATTGCTTCTGTCGGCTTAAGTGGAGAAAGTACAATGGATTATTGTGCTTTTGGCATAGGTTCATGTTTCGGAGGAGAATGGAGAGTAACAGAGAGATTTGGACTTGGAGTCGGAGTAAAGCTTGGCAACAACTTTGTATCTATACCATTCGATAATCCAAGTATTACAACAAACTCCAGATTCTTCGTTACTCCGATAGTAGGAGTAGAATTCTACTATTGATTACTAATAGCTCTTGAGATTTTGGTCTTAAGAGCTATTTTTCTTACACTTCAGAAAAGAAATAGAAACACTTATCACTTACAATCGTCATATGGCGAAGATATTAGTATTGGAAGATGACAAAGATCTGAATAAGTCTGTATGTACTTTTCTATCATTAAAGAACCATGAACCTATTGGGTTTCTTAATGCAGAAGAAGCAATAGAAAGCTTAGAAAACAACAAATACGACATCATTATTTCTGATGTAATGATGAACACTATGAATGGCTTTGAGTTTGCAGAAACTGTTCGTAGTTTCAACACCACTATTCCTATTTTATTTATGACTGCACTGGATGACATCAACTCCAAGACCAAGGGTTACAAAATAGGAATAGACGACTATATGGTAAAGCCAGTAAATCTAGATGAGCTGAACCTTAGAATCGGAGCATTATTGAAACGGTCTGGTATAGAAGAGAAAAGTAAGATTACTGTAGGTGACTTTATACTTAATAAAGATGAATACTCTGCTTTTTGGCAGGGAGAAGAAATACAGCTTACAAAGAGAGAATTTGAAATCCTCTTCACTCTTCTTTCCAACCCGAGGAAAACATTCAGCCGTTCCGCCCTCCTAGATAAGCTCTGGGACTGGGATTCATCGTCGTCTCCCAGAGCCATAGACGTCTATATGACGAAGCTAAGAAGCAAGTTAGAAAAGTGTACATCTTTTGAAATAGTAACAGTACATGGACTTGGTTATAAGGTGATCATCAAATGAAAATCAAACGACTATTATATGCTGCAAGAAGCTACATTATCTTTTTTCTCCTAACAAGCTTTGTTACAACCTGCAGTGTCATTCTATATATGAAGCTATTAATGGACTCTCTCGGATATGAGTTCACGAAAGTAGAACTCAAAAAATCATCAATCCTGACTTTTGCAAATGTTCTCTTTATTGCCCTGTTCTTTACTCTGGTAGACTATACAAGACGAAAGATCACAGTATATATACCAGCGAAAAAGATTCAAAAGTGCCTTACTTCCCTTACAAATGGCGATTACTCTGCAAGAGTAACAAAAATACATAAACGAACATCAAATATTAATATTTTTGATGACATAGCTATGGACGTTAATAGACTAGCCATAGAGCTGGGAGGAGTCGAAATGCTTAGAGACGACTTCATAGCCAGTGTCTCCCATGAAATCAAGACACCTCTAGCTGTAATCCAAAACTACTCTATGCTTTTATCTTCTCCATTTCTTGAAGAGGAGAAGAGACAGGAATACGCCTTCATCGTTGGAGAACACAGTAGGAAACTAGCTGGTTTGGTATCCGATATACTTCGACTGAATAGGATAGAAAACCAAACTATCTATCCTCAGAGCGAGGAATTTGATTTATCGGAAGAAATATGCTCCTCTCTTCTTTCTTTTGAAGACGTTTGGACAAAGAAGAACATTAATCTCTCTACAGACATAGAACAAGGAATAATGACGAAAGGAGATAGAGACTTAATGGTTCTTATTTGGAATAATCTCTTTTCCAATGCTTTCAAGTTCACTCCGCAGGATGGAGAAGTCAGAGTAACTCTAAAGCTTTATGGCAATAAATCTATGTTGATAGTCTCAGATACAGGATGCGGCATGAATGAAGAAACAATGCGCCATATCTGGGATAAGTTTTATCAAGGCGATACTCAACAAAAACATGAAGGAAATGGACTGGGACTATCAATGGTGAAGAGAGTGGTATCTATTTTCAATGGAGAGATAGAAGTAAAGAGCAAAGAGGGAAAAGGAAGTTCTTTTATTGTAACTCTTCCCTCATACAAAGAAGAATAATGTCAAAAAACGTGGCAGTTATGTAAAGAATTGTAAATGGAACTCTACATAGATGAAAAAGTACCATTTATGTGGAGGATCCAATGGAATACGCAATAAAGACAACTGGCCTTACAAAGAAGTATAAAGAAATAACTGCGGTAGATGACTTGAATCTTGAAATAAAGAATGGAGAGCTCTTCTCTCTTCTTGGAGTAAATGGAGCTGGAAAGACAACTACAATAAAAATGCTCTCCACTCTCACACTCCCTACAAAGGGAGATGCTGTGGTATCAGGAGAAAGCATCATCTCATCTCCAAATCTCGTCAAAGAGAGAATCGGGGTTTCTCCTCAGGAGACTGCTGTTGCCCCTAGTTTGAGTGCCAAAGAAAATCTCACTCTTATGTGTGATGTCCATGGCTTAAATAAAGATAAAGCAAAGGCAAAAATCGAAGAATTATCAAAGGCATTGGACCTTGAAAGCGTCATGAATAGGAAAGCTGGAAAGCTCAGCGGAGGATGGCAGCGCCGTCTAAGCATCGCCATGGCTTTGGTTTCAGAGCCTAAAGTATTATTTCTCGACGAACCTACACTGGGCTTAGATGTAATAGCAAGAAGTGAGTTATGGGACCTGATCGAGAGCTTAAAAGGCAAAACTACAATAGTCCTCACCACCCATTACATGGAAGAAGCGGAAGCATTAAGCGACAGGTTAGGCGTAATGAAGAACGGTCGTCTTCTCTTTACAGGCACTGTGAAGGAAATGAAAGAGAAAACAGGTACCGAAAAAATCGAAGATGCTTTCATAAAGATGATCAAGGAGGCTAAATAATGAAATCACTTGCTCTTTCCACCAGAACAGCAAAAGAAATACTAAGAGATCCCATTAATCTATTCTTCGGCTTGGGATTCCCTCTCATCCTTATTCTTCTATTATCTACAATACAAAAGAATATTCCGGTATCACTCTTTGAAATCGAAAATCTGACTCCAGGGATAACAGTATTCGGCCTATCTTTTATGTCTCTCTTTGCTGCCGTGATAGTATCGAAAGACAGAGAGTCTGCCCTACTCTCCAGACTTTATACCACACCTCTGAAGAGTTTCGATTTTATCATCGGATACATTCTCCCCCTGATCCCTATCTCTATACTTCAAAGCATCATCTGTTATATAGTGGCCATCCCATTCGGCTTGAAACTTTCAGAAGGAGTTATTTTGGCTCTGATCGGGAATATACTTGTATCTCTTTTCTTCATCTCTTTCGGAGTATTATGTGGCAGCACTCTTTCTTCCAAAGAGGTAGGAGGAATCTGCGGAGCACTACTGACAAATCTTTCAGCTTGGCTCAGCGGCGTCTGGTTTGACATTTCCCTTGTGGGAGGAGTATTCAAGGCTGTTGCAAACGCTCTTCCTTTTATCCACGCAGTGGAAATGGAGAGGGCATTATTCTCAGGAAACTATGAAGGAATCGGGATACATATTCTAGTTGTAGGAATCTACACTCTTGCTGTCACACTATTAGCCATATTAATGTTTCTTAGACAAATGAAGAACAAATAAACGACACTTGAGAAAAGATACCTAAAGCTATAACATACTCTAAGAATACGGAAAGATGGCCGAGAGGTCGAAGACACTTGATTCGAAATCAAGCAAGGGGCAACCCTTCGGGGGTTCGAATCCCCCTCTTTCCGTTTTTTTATTTGTCTATAGTATTTCAAATGGAGTAAATTCCCAAAGAGTATTTAAAGACATAACGCTCCAATCA
>CAMEXG010000112.1 GCA_945947045.1 uncultured Spirochaetales bacterium
TGGTAGGTCTCTTAATAAAGAAAGAGATGAAGAATCTCTTCAGAACCTATTTTATAAACCAGAAATCAGGGAAAGGATATTCAAAGGGCAAGACCCTGAGTTTTATCTTACTCTTTGTATTTCTAATAATAATGATGATGGGGATGTTCTTCGGCTTGGGATTGAGTATGGCCGGTCCCTTTGTTTCTATGGGTTTAGGATGGTTCTACTTTGCAATAATGGGAATGATGGCATTGGGCCTCGGAGTATTCGGGGATGTGTTTAATACATATGCAATGCTCTATAAGGCAAAAGACAATGAGTTGTTACTGTCTCTGCCTATTCCTCCGTCAAAGATTCTTTTGAGCAGAATGATAGTTGTAATGCTTTTGGGGATTCTCTATGAGTCTATGGTATTCATACCTGCCGTAATAGGATTCTGGATCAGTGGAGGCGCCAATTATTGTAATGTTCCAATGACAATAGTTTCCCAGGTGTTGATATTCCTCTTTCTCGGATTATTTATCACGACGCTGACTTGTCTTCTTGGATGGCTGGTGGCTCTTATATCCAACAAGATGAAGCATAAGAGCATTGGAGTAGTAGTATTATCAATATTCTTCTTAGGTATATACTTCCTTTTCTGCACGAAACTGGGGGACTTTATTAATGCACTTTTATTAAACGCTGAAGCCTTCAGTAACAGAGTGAAAAGTGTGTTCTATCCTGCATTTGCATTTGGCATGGCGGGAGTCGGCAATGTTTTTGATACTCTTATTTTCGTAGCATTCTCCCTTCTCACATTCCTTGTGGCAGTATACTTTTTGTCTATTTCCTTCAAAAAGATCACCACGACAAGTAGTGGAAACGTAAAGAGAAAATTCAGAGGGGTGACAGGTAAGCAAAGCAGCCAGTACAGAACAGTCATGAGAATGGAAAGAATCAGGTTTACTTCCATTCCTACATATACTCTGAATGCAGGTCTTGGGCTTTTGTTCATGCCAATAATGCTTGTATTCTTGATTATTAAGAGAGACACTGTTGTTTCTGTAATGGAAATGTTCCGTGAGACTGAGTATGGCCCTATTATTCCTATGGTGCTTTCTGCAATGATGGCAAGTATCGTAAGCATGGACTGCGGATCTGCTCCCAGTATGTCTCTTGAAGGTAAGAGCCTCTGGATACTTCAGTCATCTCCAATTGATGAGAAAACAATAATGAGGGGTAAGATCGACTTCCATTTCTACTTGAACGTCATCCCTGCTTTCCTTCTCTCGTTCTGTGGTTCCATCCTGTTGGGATTAGGTCTTTTAGATATTGCGCTGATTACAATATATACAGTGGCGTTTACTTACCTTATCTCATCCTTCGGAATGATGATAGGCACAATGAGGGTGAATCTGAATTGGACAAATCCTGTAATACCGATCAAGCAGAGCATGGCTGTCATGATAACCCTTTTCGGCGGGTGGGTTGTGGCCATAGTTTATCCTCTTTCTTGGTATTTAATGCGTTCTTTTATGCCAAGTGTAGTATGGAAGATTCTAATGACTCTGTTGATTGTAATATTTGACGTCGTTTGTTACAGATGGTGCGTGACTAAAGGAGCAAAAATAATAAAAGAGCTGTGAAGAGTGCCCCGAGGGGCACTTTCACATTCTTCAGCCTATGACTAGAATCTAGGAGGAGGTGTCATCATGACAATGCGAAAAGATGTTCCTGTAGAAGAGACTTGGGATCTTGGTCTTATCTACAAGACAAAAGAAGAATATTTAGGCGACAGAAAAAGGGCGGAGAGTATTTGCAGCGAAATAGAAGAGATGAAGGGGACTTTGAACACTCCTCAGAACATTTCAAAGGCCATAGACAGATACCAGGAACTGGTTGAAGTAATGACACTTCTTGTGAACTACTCTGAACTGGCATCAAGTGTAGACTACTATGACAGTGAAGCGCAGAATAATGCATCATACGACAGAATGCTGATTTCAAAACTAAATGGCAAGATAGCATTTTTGGAAGTGGAAATAGCTGAAAATGATATAGAGACCATAGAGAAGGCTGCAGATCTTAATGAAAGAAACAGAGGATACTTGGAGGAAATAATAAGAAAGAAACCTCATACTCTATCTGAGAAAGAGGAGAAACTGATGTCGAAGCTTACTCCTGTCATGGATATTCCATATCAGGTTTATAATATGACAAAGCTTGCAGATATGGTTTTCCCTTCCTTTGAAATAGATGGAAAAGAGTATCCTATGGGATATTCTCTCTTCGAGGACGACTATCAGTATGAAAAGAATACAGATGTAAGAAGAAAAGCCTTTGAAGTGTTCTCCAATGAGATTAAGAAGTACGAGAACACCACTGCATCCTTATATAACGCCCAGTGTCAGAATGAAAAGATTGAAAGCGAAATAAGAGGTTACGACTCTGTCTTCGATTTCCTTCTATTCCCGCAGAATGTTACAAGAGAGATGTACGACAGACAGATCGATACTATCATGAATGAGCTTTCTCCTCATATGAGACGTTATGCAAGGCTAAAGAAGAAGGTATTGGGCTTGGAAGAGATGACATACCCTGATCTTCTTGTTCCACTTGATTCAGATTACTCCCCGTCAGTTACTTGGAAAGAGTGTGAAAAGTATGCTGCAGAGGGTCTCTCCATTATGGGCGATGACTATATAAAGATGGTGCACGAAGCCTTCGAGAAACGTTGGTTTGATTACGCAAGAAACCAAGGTAAGAGCACCGGAGGATTCTGTGCTTCTCCATATGGAAAGGGATCATTCATTCTCCTCTCCTGGAACGGCAGAATGAGCGATGTATTCACTGCAGTACATGAACTGGGTCATGCAGGACACTTTAAGGCTGCGAACGCCAATCAATCTATACTCGATACAGATGTTTCAACATATTTTGTAGAGGCTCCCAGCACAATAAATGAACTCTTACTTGCCCATAGTCTTTTGAAAAAGAGCGAGGACAAGCGTTTCAAGGGATGGGTGTTGGACAATATCATCAACAATACTTATTACCATAATTTTGTCACACACCTTCTTGAAGCAGCTTATCAGAGAGAAGTCTATAGATTGATAGACAAGGGAGAGAGTGTCCAAGCTGATACCCTCAACTCAATCTATAAAGGGGTCCTTGAGAAGTTCTGGGGGGACGATGTGTTTTTGACAGATGGATCAGAGCACACCTGGATGCGTCAGCCACACTATTATATGGGCCTATATTCTTATACTTATTCCGCCGGACTTACTGTGGCTACGGAAGTGGTGAAGAGAATAGAGAACGAAGGAGAGAAAGCTGTGGAAGACTGGAAGAAAGTACTGAAAGCAGGCAGCACTCTTTCTCCATTGGAACTCTCGAAGCTTGGCGGCGTCGATATTTCAACATCAAATCCTCTTCGCTCCACCATTGAAACCATCGGCGCCTACATAACGCAGTTGGAGGATATCTTTGCCTAAACGGGATGTTTTTTCTTTCCCTTTTTCAAAAATCTACCCGCTTTTGGTGAGTAAGGTCGAGAAGAAGGGAAGAAGCAAAAGAGACGTAGATGCCGCCATCACTTGGCTCTTTGGATACAGTGACGGCGAAATATTCCAAATGGCCCAGAGTGATATCCCATATCGCACATTTCTTACTTCCGCCCCAAATCCTAATCCGAAGAGATTTGAAAAAAAGGGAAGGGTTTGTGGAATAAAGGTGGAGGAGATAGAAGACGGGATGGAAAGAGATATGAGGATATTGGACTTGTTGGTGGATGAGATATCTAAAGGCAAGAAACTTGAGAAAGTCTTTTTGGAGGAGTAGATGACAGTAAGAAGTGCTGAAATTGATGATGCTGAAGAGATTCTGGAGATCTATAGGCCATATGTGGAAAAAACTGCAATTACCTTCGAATATACTCCTCCCTCAATAGAGGAAATGGAGAAAAGAATAGTTGAGAGAAAGGGAAAGTATCCATTTATCGTGTTGGAGGACGATGACAGAATACTAGGCTATGCTTATCTCTCTCCATTTAAGGAAAGAGAAGCATATAACTGGTCTGCAGAAACAAGTATCTATCTCAGATTGGACCTAAGGGGAAAAGGATTAGGAACGATGCTTCTTGATGCGTTGGAGAAGGAGGCGGAGAAGATGAACCTTCTATCTCTCGACGCATGTATCGCTGTACCCAGAGGTAAAACCGAGTATTTGACCGATGAGAGCATGAAGTTCCATGAAAAGAGAGGATACAAGACCCTGGCTCACTTTCCAAACTCCGGATATAAGTTCGGAGAGTGGTTCGATATGATTTGGATGGAGAAGGAATTGGGTGAGCATACTTCTTTTCCAAAAGATATCGTCTGGTATGGAGACCTAGAGAATAGAATATAATTTCATTCTTTTTATTTTTATAGTTAGATTATCAATAAGGGAAAAGGCTAAGCGGAGTTTCAATGTCTGAAAAAAAGAAAAGAAAGCAAAAGAGAAATAACAACTATCAGGTTTATTATACAGGTGAAATGGAGAAGCAAAGCAGAATCCTTCTCTCTACCGCTAAAAAGACTATGGAGGATATGGAGTCTTATTACCCGACGCTCTTAAAAGACAAGAATCCTGAAGAGATAAAAGATGAAGTGGAGGGTAGAAAAGAGTCTCTCAAGCGAACAAAGAAAAATATCCTTAAGGCCTACGAAATGATGTTCGATATCTCCGACGAGCTTTCAGGTAGATGGTCCGATATTCTCTCTGCATCCAAAAAGGGAGGAGGAAGAAAGAGGAAAATAAATGCCGATATTGATCTATTTGAGATGAAGACGAACCCCTTCGCCAGAGGAATAAACCTATATAAACTTCTTTGGATTATTTTTATCGGCTCTTTTGCAGGCGTTATAATCGAGATGGCTTGGTGCCTCCTGCGTAACGGTTATGTAGAGAGTAGACGAGGTATGGTATGGGGGCCGTTTAACTTCCTCTATGGAGCTGGCGCCGCCCTCTTGTCTCTTACGCTCTATCGCTTTCGTAACCATGGTCAGTGGGTATCTTTTCTCGGAGGAATGATAGTAGGAAGTGTTCTCGAGTATTTCTGCTCTTGGGCTCAGGAGACTTTGATCGGCTCCCGTAGCTGGGACTACAGCAGTGTTCCGTTTAATATCAACGGCAGAATATGCCTGTTGTACTCTGTGTTCTGGGGAATCCTGGGAGTGGTTTGGATTAAGAGAGTATTTCCGTTGGTATCTTCCTTAATACAGAAGATTCCAGGTAAAATAGCAAAACCTCTTACATGGGCTTGTGTCGTTTTCTTTGTGGTGGACTTAATGGTTTCAGGTCTTGCACTTTGGAGATGGTCCGAGAGACTTGAGGGCATTCCTCCAAAGAATATTATCACTGAAACAATCGACAGACGATTTGACGACGAGAGAATGGAGAGGATATTCCCTAACATGGTGTTTGGAAATGAGTGTTATAAACAAGAACCACCGTAGGTTTGGAACAGTAGTCGCTGTTTTGTGTTTTGCCCTCATAGGCGTTGGCTGTGGCTTGGCGGTAATTCCTGTCCTCGATTATTTCATGGAAGGAGAGGGCAACTTCTTTATAGCATTGATGGGGCTGTTGCTGATGCTCTCTCTGATGTATTTGGCAATATTCTTGGAGATGGTCATCCACGAAATGGGACACTTGGTATTTGGTCTCTTGACCGGTTATAAGTTTGTCTCCTACAGAGTGGGCTCAATTACTTTCATTAAAGAAGAGGGGAGGATAAGAGTAAAGAGGTTTACTCTTCCTGGAACGGGAGGACAGTGCTTGATGGCGCCTCCAGAGTATTCGCGGAATATGCCATATGTCCTATATAACGCCGGAGGAGCTATCTTTAACTTTATCTCTTCTCTTATTTTCATTCTTCTTTTCTTTCCTTTTTCCGATATTCCGTTTCTCTCATCATTTTTATTGATGGCGGCTTTTATATCTTTTGGCCTTGGTGCAATGAATATCATCCCTCTTATTTACGGAAATGACGGATCAAATATCGCCAATATCCATAAAAGCGAAATGGAGAGAAAAGCATTCTGGGCACAGATGAAAATGGCTCAGATGCAAAGCGAGAATATAAGGCTGAAAGATATGCCTGATGAAGTCTTCCCGGTAAGAAGTAAAGAGGAGGTGGAAGGCATAATGACTTCTTCAGCCTTTGCATACTACGAGTCTTACCTCGTAGATAGAGGAGAATTCGAAGAAGCTTTAAATATCGCAAAAGAAGTTATCTCTTCTCCTCTTCTAGTCGGAGTTCTAAGAACAGCTGTTAAATGTGATGAAATATACACACTTCTTATTCTCAAAAAAGATAAGAAAGAGATAGACGAAATCAAAGACAAGAAGTTTATTAAAGAAATGAAAGGAATGCGAGGTATGCTTTTTGTCATGAGGTGTGAATATGCCTACGCTCTTTTATACGAAGGCAACGTGAATAAGGCGAATGAAATAAGAAAGGCATTCGATTTGACTGCGTCAAATTATCCTTATCTCTCTGAAATCGAGGGAGAGAGGTATTTGATGGATGAAGCTTTGTCCCGATACTAGAATACTTTTTTCATTTGGACCACTTCTTTTTGTAACAGCATAAAAAAACTCTAGTGGATTTTAAGTCATCGTGTAATAACTATCAACTCTATGTTTTTTCTCTCTATAGAGGTACGGTTTGTTAATTAGGTGTCACATCCGAAGAGTCGGAATAACTTTTCTCTTATCAGTTGAGACTCTTCATGCCCATTTAGTTTTATCTTATTAAGTCTTCCTTTTTTTAATAGAACCCAAAGCCTACTCCTGACACTTTGAAAAGAATATGAGAGGAGAAACGTCCTCGATACTTCCATAAGCCATTCCCGCCTGTTAAATCCACATTAATGGTGTTTGAAAGGAGTAGTACTGTTAT
>CAMEXG010000113.1 GCA_945947045.1 uncultured Spirochaetales bacterium
TTGCAGTAGAAGGGACTGCAACTCCCTAAAGGGGACAAGGAGGTTGCCGCTGAGAAAGAATTCCAGCGGTATTTTTTTTACATTGGTGTCTATATGGCAGAAAGATGGAAAAATGCCAAGTTTTTCTCATCTTTGTGATATACTTGAACCAACTACTAATTTGTTTGCATAATCAAAGCAATGGGGGATATCCGTGAAAAGAGTAATTCCTATTATTATGATGATAATGATTTGTTTCTTTAGCGTTTCTTGTGGAACATCAAGGTTTACCTTTGACCGCACAGAAAAGAATATTAAAGAACTTGGTGGAACTTACAGTAAAGAAGTAGGCGAAGAGATTTCAAAAATCTACAAGAATGGCGGTATAGAGGAAGTCATAGACACTGTGTACCAGACAGATTACACAGGAGGAGATCCTTACGTTGTCGTTGAAGGTTATCTTGGAGAAGAAGCCTATGAAGAGTTTAAGAAAGTAGTAAAAGAACTGAAGTTGGAGATCGAAGATCTTAGAAAAGGTGTAAATCTTGAAAAAGACCAGATCGGTGGAAACGAAGGTTTGGCTTTGGCTGTTCTTAACGATGTGTATCCTGAGGGGCTGGTCATTGAGGCTCTCGGAGGAATCGACAAGAAGAACACCCAGGATTTCAAGGCGCTTCTTGATCAGAAGATTGCACTTAGAGATGAATTGAGGACTATTCTTGATGAGCTGGGAATTGAAGGCATCAAACAAGCCTTGGTAAACGGCGAGTATACAGAAGAAGAAATTGAAACATACCTTGGTAAGAGTACTTTGGACGATGCAAAGCTGATGTTTGCAAAAGAGACGGGCACTGACGGTTTTGTTCCTGTTGCAAAGGAAAAGAACAGCGGGGCCATGGAGTTTGTTGCACACAATATAGGAGAAGAGACAGAGAGTGCAGAAGAAGAGATGCCTATTATCAACTACATAGTAATAGACCTTATTCTCATTGCTCTTGTCTACATCTTCGCTGCCGTGGCAAGAAACGCATACAGAAGGCCACTGTCACCTATGGTGTCGATTATAGTCGTGGCTGTAATATCAGTAGTGGCTGTAGCTGCCGCCACCGTCATCTTCGGCTGGTCTCCATATTGGCTTGGCTTCCTGCTCTCTCTTCCTTCTTACTTTATTCTTACGATAGAAACGAAGAGTTGATTTGAATCTGGGAGAGTTTATTTAGAATCTCTCTATGATAGAAAAATTCATCCAGAGCGATGAGACCTGCTCCTTCAAGTAGCGCCTTGTCTGCCTTTTCAGACTTAATTAGAGTGACACTTCTTCTTTCGGGAGGGAGTGTCATTATCATTTTGTCTTGAATCGATGCATAAAGATCTTTCGGCATAGAAGACATTTCACCTGTTATCATGATGCTGTCCGCCCCTGTAGCCTGAACGGCTTCGGAGAAGGCGAAAGCCATGGCGGAAGATATGTCGTCAATTGCCAACAGTCCCTTCTCTTCTGTTAATAGACGTCTATATTGATTTATTCCTGTGGTCTCTTTAATAGCCCTGCCAGATGCCACTGCAGATAAGCACCCGTCTCCTCCACAACTACATTTAATGCCTTTTGTAACCTTAATGTGGCCGAATGAAGGAATGGAAAGCATTCCCCCTTTAGGCCAAGCCGCCTCTATCTCATCTCCCCATGAGACAAACAGAGTGTCGTCAAGATCTTCTCTCCCTTCCATTTCGCCTTTTGCCTGGGCTTCTGCTCTTGTTTTATAGACTACAGGCCAAGGAAACACCTCTCTCGGTATATCCTTTTCGTTTCCGATGACTGTCACTCCGAAGACTCTTGGGTCATCTTGAGTCATTTTGGTTATGAAAGAGCCGATATATTCTCCTAGACTATCATCATTTGGAAAGCGCTCGTATCTCAAAACGTTACCTTTTAAGTCCGATGCACTTGCAACTACATTTAGTTTGGAGAATATGAAAGAGAATACCCTTCCTCCATTTTTCTCAATGGAGAGGATGGTTGCAGGACGGCCTTGAGTGGTGTTGTCCAAAGCTCCTGACACTACAAAGCCTTCTTTTATCAAAGAATCTGTAATCTCTGATACAGAGACTTTGTTGATCACTAATTCTCTTGACAGCTCTGCTCGGGACATGTCCCTCTTTCTCAGTGCATCAAGTACTTTAAGCCTGTTTATCTTTCTTGCGTTATCGGGTCTAGAGAAGTCCATAGAAGCATTATAGCAAAAAGTATGGGATAGGGGGAAATATAGATTTTCTATAGTGTCTATCTTTGATGTTTTTCTTTGAAAGTATTGCCTACTCTCGTTTTCATTATTAAATTACACTCTTAGACAACATGGAGGAATTATGTCTAACAAAAAGTTTAAGACAGAAGTTGCAGACCTTTTACAGCTTCTAATCCATTCCCTTTATTCAAACAAAGAGATTTTTTTACGTGAACTTATTTCAAACGCTTCTGATGCCATTGATAAGCTTAAGTATTTATCAATGATCGACGGCCCGTTAAAGGGTTATTCCTTCGATCCTAAGATTCAGATTTCTTTTACAGAAGAAGGAGAGAGAATACTTAAGATCAGCGATAACGGTATCGGAATGAATGAAGAAGACCTTAACAACAACCTTGGTACAATCGCTTCTTCCGGTACAAAGAAATTCTTGGCTACTCTCAGTGAAGATGCCAAGAAGGATTCCAATCTCATCGGACAGTTCGGTGTAGGGTTCTACTCTGCTTTTATGGTCTCAAAGAAGATAGATGTCATTTCAAAGAAAGCAGGAGAGTCTGATGCCTATATTTGGTCCAGCACAGGTGAGAACTCCTACTCCATAGAAAAAGCCGAGAGAGAAGAGCAGGGTACTACCATTATTCTTCATTTGAATGATGATGATACTACATATGCTACACGTTGGACTCTTGAGAGCCTTATAAAGAAGTACTCTGATCATGTTGCTTATCCTATTTATCTTGAATATGACCAGACTCACTATGAAGATGAAAAGGATGAGAATGGAAATCCAAAGAAGACAAAGGAACATAAAAACGAACAGATCAACTCTTGTTCGGCTCTTTGGAGAAGAAGTAAGAGTGAACTAAAGGATGAGGATTATAAGGAATTCTATAAGAATAACTATAATGATTACGAAGATCCTTTGTTCTATATCCACACAAAGGCTGAAGGGACGACGGAGTATACGACACTCTTCTTTATTCCCGCCACTGCTCCTATGGACATGAATTATGCCGATTATAAGCCAGGGGTGAAACTCTATGTAAAGAGAGTATATATCACAGACGATGACAAGACCCTCCTCCCTACATATCTGAGATTTGTAAGAGGAATAATCGACAGTGAAGATCTTCCTTTGAATGTATCGAGAGAGATTCTTCAAGAGAACAAGATTATGAGCACTATCAGAAACGGTAGTGTGAAGAAGCTTTTGGGTGAATTCAAAAAGCTTGGCGAAACAAATCCTGAACTCTTTGAAAAGTTTATCAAACAATACAACAGACCTCTTAAAGAAGGGCTCTACTCTGATTATGCAAACAGAGATACTCTCCTTGAAATCGTAAGATATAAATCCAGCGAAAAGGAAGGATATGTATCACTGAAAGAGTACAAAGAGAGAATGAAGGAAGGTCAGAAGGCCATCTATTATATCGCAGGTGGAAAAGAGAACATCCTCAAGGCTTCCCCTCTTGTAGCTGCATTTAAGAAGAAAGGATATGAAGTCTTGATTCTCGATGAAGACATCGACGAATTTGTCATCTCTACAGTTCCTGAATATGATTCTGTTCCACTTAAGGCGATCAACCGCTCCGATGCCATGGATGATATCCAGACAGAAGAAGAAAAGAAGGAGCTTGAAGGCAAGGCTGCCGTAGCAGACAGAATCGCAACACTTCTTGGCGACAAAGTCAAGAAAGTCATTCCTTCAATGAGACTTGGTGAAGCTTCCGCTTCAGTCATCATGGATGAAAATGATCCGTCATTGGAGATGCAGCGCATGATGAAGCAGATGGGTGGAATGAATGAAGAGATCAAACCAATTCTCGAAATTAACCCTTCTTCAGCTTTTGTAAAGAAAATCGAAGAGGCGGACGAAGACAGGGCAAAGATCCTTTCAGAGGTTCTCCTTGGGCAGGCCTTGTTACAGGAAGGCATTATGCCGTCAGATCCTGTTGCATTTGCCCTCAACTTGAGAAAAGCCATGGAAGCATAAAAAGCGGGGTGGCAAAAAGAATTCGGATGCATGTAAAAGTGCATCCGATTCTTTTGTCGTTACTCTTTTTTGTCTAATCCGATCAAATAGATCTCAAATGAGTCGTCTCTGCAGGCTTTCGGCTTAAAGGCTTTCGCTTTTTGGAACATCGTCCTCATTGTCTTGAGGACAGCTTCCTGTCCACCCCCTTGGAATATTTTTATTACTAAGTTTCCATGGGTTTTCAACTGCTCCTGAGAGAGCAGGACTACCTGCTCGGCAAGCCACTCCGACCTTGTGGTGTCTACTGTACGGTTACCTGTAGTCATTGGAGCCGCGTCAGAAATAATTGCGTCATAGGGGCCTTCTTCAACTAGACGCTGTCTTATTTCTTTGGAGAATGCATCGCCTACGAAGGCTGTAACAGTAGGAGGAACAGGATTAAGGTTCAATGGGTTGAGATCCACAGAGACTATCTTTCCCTTTCCTTTAATAAGCTCGCGATGAGTAAATAGTGTCCAGCTCCCCGGCGCTGCGCCTACATCCAGCACACTATCGCCAGGCTTTATTAGGTGATGGGTCTGGTTAATTTCTTCAAGCTTATAAACAGAACGGGCAGGGTAACCTTCCCTGTGTGCTCTTTGAGTATATGAATCAGCCTTGTCTCTTCTACTATTGGCCATAATCAGCTCCTTCTTTGTAGATATCATAAAGAAAAACATAAAATCTTTAAACTGTAGAGAAAATCTGCTAAGGTCTACTTTATGCGTAATACGATTATCAACAGACGATTTAAATACACGGACGTAAATGCTACTTCTATCTTGATTATTATCAACGTTGTAGTCTTTATTCTCCAGAATATATTCACCGATCTTCCTTACATATTATCAATGGTTCCTGTCTACATAAGGCTGAAGCATTGGTATTGGCAGTTCTTTACATATATGTTTTCCCATGTGGATTTCTGGCATCTGTTTTCAAATATGCTGGGGCTTTTTATTTTTGGTAGAATTGTAGAGAGGAGCGTAGGGAGCAGGGAGTTTCTTTTGTACTATCTATTGACGGGGACTTTGGCTGGCATAACCTCATATTTCCTCTATCTTTACTCAGGTTCAATCTTTACCGTTGTATTGGGTGCATCCGGCGCCCTATATGCAATCATGCTTCTATTCTCTGTATTATTCCCAAATGCAGTAGTGTATGTATTCGGAATAATACCAATGAGAGCTCCTATTCTGGTGATCCTTTATTTCTTCATTGATTTCTTCGGCCAGTTCAAGGCAGATGGAACAGCACACCTTGTGCATTTGTCGGGGCTTTTATTCGGTATTTTGTATATTACTGTCAGGATGAAGATAAATCCGTTGAAACAGTGGGGGATAATGAAATAAGAAATGGGCCGGAGCCCATTTCTTATAACCCATATTCGTATCTTATTTCTGCATATTCTTTTTTGATTGTATTGTAGATGATATCAAGCTTTTTATTGTGATGGATAAAGGCTGATTTCATCGCGTTAATAGTTGTTTTCTCCAAGTCTTGGATAGTGAAGCCATATTTCTCTACGGCTATTGTCATCTCTTTTGAAAGATTAGTGTCACTCATCAACCTGTTGTCTGAACACAAGAATACTCTGAAATGGTTTCTAAAGAGCATAGGGAAGGGGTGTGATTCATAGTTTTCTACAGCACCGGTCCCCACATTGGATGTAAGGCACATCTCCAGAGGTATACGCTTATCGAGGATATATTGTGCAAGAGATCCATTTTTGACGATTTCCCCGTTTTCAATGGTCATATCTTCAATGATTCTCGTTCCATGCCCGATTCTGTCGGCATGGCAGATCTGGATTGCCTGCCATATTGATTCCAGTCCGAATGCTTCTCCTGCATGGATAGTGATGTTGAAGTTTTTACTTCTAATATAGTTGAAGGCTTCAATATGCTTCTTCGGAGGATGTCCGCATTCGTCTCCTGCCAGGTCGAAGCCTACGACTCCTCTGTCAGAGAAAGCCACAGCCAATTCAGCAACTTCCAAAGACAGCGCAGGGTCCTCATTTCTCATGGCACAAAGAATTAAACCGAACTCAGTCCCTGTTTCCTTCCTTCCGGCTTCAAGACCCTTAAGAACCGCAGTGACCACTTCTTCAAGATTCATGCCTTGTTTTGTATGAAGCTCAGGAGCAAATCGTATTTCTGCATAGACTACATGTTCTTTGGCCAAATCCAGTATCTCTTCTTTTGCTATGCGATAAAGAGCCTCTTTGTCCTGCATGACAGAGAGTGTAACGCTGAAGGTCTCCAAGTACAGAGATAGAGATTTCTGCACACATCCTCTTTTGAACCACTCTCTCAACTCCCTTGGATCTTGACTGGGAATGGATACATTTCGCTCTTTGGCCAGTTCTATGATCGTCTCTGGCCTTAGTCCTCCATCCAAGTGTTCATGAAGTTCTACTTTTGGAACTTTTCTAATTATTGCTTTATCTAACATAAATACATTATATCCTTTCGCGTGTAATTCTCAAATAAAATGAAAAAACATATTTTATCTTAACAAACGTTTTGTATATCTTTTTAAGAATTGCAATTATATTTATAAAAAATTGCAATTTTTTATTTTAGAGTATTTACAAAACATTATATGTTCATCAAAATGAAGTTGTTCAGGAGGAACAT
>CAMEXG010000114.1 GCA_945947045.1 uncultured Spirochaetales bacterium
TGGGTGAAAGGGCTGGAGAATGAACCTGAGCATGGTAAGAGATGCCAGAAGTGTTTTAGATATAACCTACTCAGGGCCAAAGATAAGGCTAAGGAACTTGGAATCCCATCTTTCTGCACAACGCTCACTGTCTCGAGATTTAAAAATAGTAAGACAATCTTTCATGAGGGAGAGGATTTGGAGGGATTCGAAGCGATAGATTTCAAGAAAAAGGATGGTTTTTCCATGTCCTGCAAAATCTCGAAAGAGATGGGGTTATATAGACAAGCCTATTGTGGTTGTGAGTTCAGTAAAGGAAAGAGAGATGATTAAAAAAATATATAAGATATTTACATCGCGTATGTTCTGGATGCTCTTGATCTTCGGACTTCAATTTGTAGGCTTGGCGGGATTAGTACTTTGGTCCGCTGTATCAAAGGCCTATTATCTTTTTTTTATGGGACTGTCTATAGTGATGGCGGTAATCATCATCACACATAAGGAGAACAATGCATATCGTTTGATATGGATGTTTGTTCTGATTATTTTCCCGTTCCTAGGTGGAGTATTGTATCTCCTGTTCTCTAACAAGAAGATAGGTGCTTTATCAGAAAAGAAGATTGCAGACTTTAAGAAAAGACAGCCTGATGAGACGACATTCAGCCTTGAGAATGCAGATAAAGAGCTTTGTGAGATATCGCCAGTATTTAGAAAGCAGAGCCAATATGTAAAGAATGTCACAGGTTTTAGTGTCTGGAAAGGTACTGAAATCAAATACTTTGACCGTGGTGCAGATTTCTTCCCTGATTTGTTGGAGAACGTTAAGAAAGCCGAGAAGTTTATCTTTGTAGAATATTTCATCATAGACCAAGGAAAGTGGTGGAATAGAATACTGGATGTATTGAAAGAGAAAGTAAAAGAGGGAGTTGACGTTAGAGTCGTATTTGACGATATGGGTTCCATCAACGTCCTTCCCAGAGGATACGAGAAGACGCTCCAAAGTTATGGAATAAAAGCCATTGCCTTTAATAAGATCAAGTTCCATATTAATCCTCGACTTAACTTCAGGGACCATAGGAAGATTTTCGATATTGATGGAAATATTTGTTACACAGGTGGGGTCAACTTGGCTGACGAGTATTCCAACGATGTGGTTAAGTTTGGGTATTGGAAAGATGACGCCATAAGACTAACAGGCTCTGCATGTTGGAACTTTACTCTAATGTTCCTCCGTAACTGGGACTGCCTTACAAAAGAGTGGGATTCTTTGGATAAGTTCCTGCCTACTGTCAAGGGAAAGGATGATGGTTTTGTCCAAGCATTTGATGACAGTCCTCTTGATGACAATACTATTGCAGAGGATACATATCTTCAGATCATCAACAATGCAAAGAAATATGTATGGATCACTACTCCCTATCTTATTTTAGACGAGCCTATGGAGGCTGCCCTCAAGATCGCCTCTAAGAGCGGTGTCGATGTCAGGATAATCACACCTCACTACCCAGATAAAAAGAGTGTCTTTGAAGTCACCAGGTCTAACTATGAGCCTTTATTGAAGGCTGGAGTGAAGATTTATGAGTTCACCCCTGGCTTTATTCACTCAAAGAACTTTATCTCTGACGATGAGATAGCTGTAGTAGGAACTACCAACTTAGACTACAGATCTTTCTATCTCCACTTTGAGCTCAGTGTATTGTTCTTCCGTTCCTCTCTTGTGGATGATTTGAAGACTAACTTCGAGAATACTCTCCATCTCTGTCAGGAGATTCATGTGGGGGATGAAGGAAATCTTCCTCTTTTCAGACGTGTATTCAGGGGAGCTGCAAGAATTATGTCTCCTTTGTTCTGAGTTTTTGATTATGTATTACTTTTTCTTTGACCAGATTGTGGAGTGGAATTAGAATATTACTATGAATAGAATCGCCGAGAAAGTCTCTCCTTCTCAAGAGAGAGAGAAGGGTAAAGAGGATTTGATAGATATTGTACTTTCAATAAAAGACAAGGAAGCGTTGAAATCTTTTATCGATGACATGTTCACGGAAAGGGAAGTGGATGATGTGGTCCAGAGATATTTGCTTATGGACGACTTATATAAAGGTAAGAGCCAGAGAGATATCGCAAGAGACAGGTCTATGAGTCTCTGTAAGATAACTCGAGGCTCCAAGATGCTGAAGAAGAAAGACGGTTTTATGAGAAGATTCTTCAGTGATAAATATGATGATTTCACTCATATTTGATAATTAAACCTTTCTTTTCAATACAAAAAAAGGGAGTATTTGACCGCGTCTTTTAAGACCGTAAATACTCCACTTTTTTATATAAGTTTCCTTATTACTTTCTTCCTCTCTTGGACTTTGCCTTTGGCTTAGAAGAAGGTTTCTTACTGGAAGAAGACTTTGTTTTTCTTACCTTACTCTTCTTTTCTCTCTCTTCGTTCCAAGCTCTCTGGTACTCCAAGAACTCTGCTTCTTCAGCCAAGTAGTCTCTGCCTTTCTTCTCCTTCTTTTTTTCAGTAGAATACTTTTCTTTACTTGGTTTTGAAGCCGTCTCTTTTTTCTGAGATGATTCACTGTTTTTTTTCTTAGGCTTATCGTCTTTACGAGCTTTTGTAATAATAGGTTTCTCACCGTTTCTGCTCTTTCCAAATACTCTTAGAATGTGCTCTGCAGCATCATAAGGAGCATTGATGAAAGAGAAGTCTTCCATTACCTGAATATCTCTGATGTCTTCGTTTTTTACGCCAGCTTGGTCTATAAGAACATCTGCAAGCCCTCTCTTAGTAAGGCCATCATTCCTTCCTCTTGCAATGAACAGTCTGGTGAGACCTTCGTCATCCATGCTTGGAGTTTTGATCTTATCATAAGGGCGCTCTCTGTCTTCTTTCTTTCTATCGGAGTAAGAAGTATCTGCATTGGACTTCTTCTTTGTCCTCTCTTTCTTCTTTCCTACCGATATATCTTTATATTGGCTTTCATCCAATGCATCTTTGTAGAATAGAGAGAGGATAGAAGAGAGGACATCTACAGGATCTTTCTCAGCTAAGAGGTCTTCTGCAATCTTCGAGTATTCTTCTCTTCCATCCTTATCGAGAGAGGCGAATAGCTCTTCTTTTATTAACTCTCTTCTTCTCTCCACAACTTCCTTTGGTGTAGGAATCTCTTCTTTTCTAATCTCTGATTTACTGGCTTTCTTTATATAAGAGAAACGCCTTGCTTCACTTGGTGTGATGAATGTGATGGCTGTGCCTTCTTTACCGGCTCTTCCTGTTCTTCCCACTCTATGAATGTAGATTTCAGGGTCGGAAGGGAGAGAGTAGTTAATAACGTGAGTCAGATCCTGAATATCCAGGCCTCTGGCTGCAACGTCAGTTGCAACAAGGATTCTGATTACTCTCTCTTTCATTTTCCTCAGTATTGTTTCTCTTTCTCTCTGGGACAAGTCTCCATGAAGGGCCTCTGCATCATATCCTCTGGCTTGAAGCTTGTGTCCGATTTCATCACACTGAAGCTTTGTGCGGCAGAATATAACCCCATAGAAGTCAGGGTCTCTGTCGATGATTCTTGTAAGAGCTTCTATTTTATCCGCTTCCTTCACTTCGAAGTAAATCTGATCAGCCTGAGGTGTGGCTGCATCGGATTTCTGTGTCCTTATTAGTGTAGGATTCTTCATGAATGTCTCTGCAAGCTTCTGAATCTGAGGAGGAATTGTTGCTGAGAACATCAACATTCTTCTATTTTCAGGTACACTCTTCAATACTTCCTCTATGTCTTCGATAAAGCCCATGTCAAGCATTTCATCCGCTTCATCGAGAACCATAAATACCAGCTTAGTAAGATCCAGTGTTCCTCTTTTGATGTGGTCCAGAATTCTTCCTGGTGTTCCTACTACTATCTGGACGCCTCTTTTTAGCTTCTTAAGCTGAATCTCCATGCTGGCTCCGCCATAGATTGGAGTCACTTCGGTCTTTCTCTCGCCTTTTAGAGAGTTGATCTCTTCGCTTACCTGCAGCGCCAATTCCCTGGTAGGAGTCAAGATTAAAGCTTGTACGCTCTTGTCCTCTTCACTTACTGTTTCAAGGATAGGAAGGGCGAAGGCTGCTGTCTTACCTGTTCCAGTCTGTGCCTGACCTACCACTTCCGTGCCTTCCTGCAACAGAAGCGGAATACATGCAGCCTGTATTTCACTTGGTTCTTCAAATCCCTTTGCTTTGACTGCTTTCAGTGTTCTATCCCCCAGTCCCAGGGATTCAAATGTTGTTGTTTTGATTTCTTCTTCACTCATAATATTTTACTTAATTCTTATATTGCCTGGAGGAGTGTATCAGATAGATAGCGTTTTGGTCTATTACACCCGGTCAGGATACTCAAGATATCCTATAGCTTCTTCAATTATTTTATCGTCAATACTCCCGGAGAAGGTGGCATACTTGAAAGATCTTGCTTTTCTAAGTGGTCCTTGCTTTTCATGAACAGAAGAGAATATCTTTGCCTTGACATTAATGTTTGAACCATTTGTGATTCTTATTGAGTCTTTTTCTTCTTCTATCCATTTTATCTTGTCATAGCGTTTCAAGAGTCCTTCGGTGTTGAGAGTCAAAGAGTCGTCATATGTCAAAACTACAGATGAGAAGGGTTTATTGTTTGATTTTCCATAGATTATGCCCACAGGTTTCTCTTTTCGCTTTGGAAAAGAGGTTCTCTTCCAAATGTGCCTGCCTTGGAGGTTGTCACCGACTATTTCCGTCTTTTTCTCTCCTATCCAAATTGTTCCAGTGATTTCCTTTGCAATAGAGGAATGAAGGGATTCTGTCTTTTTGCCATATGAGATAAGGCAGTTAAAAGACTTCTCTTTCTCATCGTTTGTCAAAAACGCTTCAACCTTCAGCCCCTTGCCTCCGTTAGGAAGTTTTATTTCAGGAACAGAAGCAATAATTCCTATTCTGCCGTTTCTAGATACAGCGGAAGCGGTAAACCCTCCCCCAAGAAAAGTTATATCGCTGTCTTTGAAGGGAAAAGGAGCGAAGGTACTTTTGATATTAAACTTTGGAGTTATTGCACTTACTTCAGATATTACACCTTTATCATAATCGATGAGCCTGACAATACACCTTGCCGAGAGTTTTCTCTTCTCGAAATCAAAGCTGATCATCTCTTTGGAACTACTATCGATTACTACAAAAATTTCTTCTTCCGCAGAGAAAGGGTAGGCTTTACCAGTTTCTTTTTCAATCAAAATAGAAGGGTTGTCGTTAACTAAATACTCCATACTAAGTAACTATATCACTAAGAGAATGGAAGGGGAAACATTATGAGAGTGTAAAAATATATATCAATCTGAAGTCTCCCGATTCCTTCATATCACTTTCTGCTTTTTATGTGTCAGTTTGTATTCTCTACCGCTTCTGATTCATCTGACAGAGATAAACATTTGTGCATTAAGAAAGCCCGTGGACTTCTCTACGGGCTTTTAAAGTTTTGTTTACTCGATGTTCGGGCTGTCAAAAGACTTTCTTTATATAAAACAACCCTTTATTTCGAATTATTAGTTGTTTGCACCGACACCATAAGCTGCTGTCAAGAAGCCTGAGATGAAGTTGTCTTCGACTTTGTCCGAGTTAAGAACAGAGTTCTGATAGTCTGAGAGTGACTGTGAAGGGACATAAGAAGAATACATACTTGAAATCATGCTGGAGATATAGCTTGAGCTTCCTGTTGCTTCCATTGGGCGAACGATGATGTAGGCGTTGTTTACATAGACTGGATCCAAGACTGTTCCGATAGATGAAGAGAAGAGCTTGTCGGAGAATGAAGGATCAGCAGAAACTGCTGTATACAAGTAACCGTTTGCAATGGAACCTGTTGATGTATACTGGGCATCTGAATAGTTGAAAGATGCGATATACTGGCTGTCACCAGGGTTCTCTGCAGATGCTGTCACTGTGTTTACAGTAAGATCGTATTTTTCTGCAGCACCTTCAAAGTCAGCTTTGGCTTCAGCTGCAACTTCCGCTGCCTTTCCTTCCAAGAATGCCTTCATGACATCATTATCATACTGTGTGATGTATGCTTTTGCAGCATAGAGGGCTGTAGCATCGCTTGGGTCTGCATTTTTTGCCGCCTCGTCAATAAAGAAGAGTGTATAACCCTCAGTTGTATTAACAGGACCGACGCAAGAACCTGCTTCAGCAGCGAAGATTTCGACTGAGCTATCGGCTGAAGTATTCTTAAGGTAATTATCCAGGGCATAGCGGTACATCTGGCTGATCTTACCACCGTCTTGAGCAGAGGAGTCGACAGACTCGGAGACAGCTTCTTCAAGAGTCTTTGTTCCCTTTGCAATAGCTTCGAGAGCTGCAGTAGCCTCTTCTTCTGTTGCATATGTAACTCTAGTGAAAGCTACGGACTGGAATAGATCTGAGTGTGATTCGATGTAAGAAGCAGCATCTGCATCAGGATACATCTCGCCGGTAAGAGCAATATACTCGAAGTTTCTAACATCTGCGCTGAGAGATGAGATAAACTCTGTCTCACCCTTACTTACCTTAGAGGATGCATATGCGTTGATGACTTCATCTGTTGGAACGGATTCTTTCATCCAAGAGACAATCTGCTTGTGCTGCATGTCGCTGGCCTGGTTGTAGATTTCCTGGCTAAAAGTATTTGTTCCGTCTGAGTAGAAGCCGGATTTGACTACAGCGTCAGTTACGCTGGCACTAGTTGACTTGATTCCTGCCTTCTCTGCCTTTTCTTTCAGAGCTTCGTGTACAAGTGCACTCTGATAAGCGGAGTAGTAGATGTTGTAAGTGTAATTATTTGCTGTCTC
>CAMEXG010000115.1 GCA_945947045.1 uncultured Spirochaetales bacterium
TCTTTAAAAGAAAGAGAAGGAACCTTCTTCATCTGGCTTATTCCTATAAATACATAAACAAGGAAGGCGATAAGAAGAAGTGATAAACAAGATACTATGACTATAACAATATTTTTTCTTTTCATAAGTATTAACTACAAAAGCTCTTAATACATTTATTATCCAAACATCACTAGAATAATCAATAAAAAGAGTAGCGTTGCCCCTTAGAGAAAAACTAAATCTTTCATCTCTGATAATAATTGATCAAATCATTGTTATATATGTCTTCTCCAGTAAGGAAAGAATCGGGGAAAGCAGATGTATCGAAAGAAAAGCCTAATGGTGAGACAAAGCCGAAGGAAGATATCTTCAAATCCTGTATTTCTCCCATCTTTTGTCTTTCTTCTTTATACAACTCAAAACTCATAGGCTTAGATAGATTCTTTACTTCAAAAACTTTGTAGCTGTTATCTAAAAGCTTAAGGACACAATCAAATTCACCGTTTTTATGTTTTTTCCTATCATCATACCAATATGTCCCTATATCGAGGGCACTGGCTCCAGCAGTAATAAAGAAATACTCCCTTACTATTTCTTCAAATCGTTTTGAAATAAAAGTATCGAGAGAAGGCTGGATCATCAGAGAATAGAATTCTTCAGGCCTTGTTCTTATTAGAATATTTCTATTGGGTACGATATAGGAGAAAAAGAACCGTAAAAGGTTATCTTTTATTTCATAGAAAGTCTTCTTTTTGTCATCTTTACGGTTTATTGGACTTATTTTTTCAATTATATCCATACCTATAAGGCGTTTGAGACTTCTATCAAGAGTACCTGATACATCTTCACTCATCATATTCTCAATCTCACTATATCGCATGCGCCCGTTTCCTATACGAGAAAGAAGTTCTTGGGGGACACCGCTTCTACCTGCCTCTGTTAATAGAACGTTTTCAAGTGTGGTTCTAACCATTACACCATCAGTAAGGAGGTTGTCTTTTATATTCTCAAATAGAGATTTATCTTCATCTATCATTTTTAGAGAAAAAGGATATCCACCGAAGACAGCGTAGAAAGCTATTTTATCTCTAAAAGCCAGTGATGGATAAAACAAAGAAGCTTCGATATACGAGAAGGGTTTAATGTTCAATACTCTGTCAAATCTACCGAATAAGGGACTATCAGACTCAAGTATTTCTTTCATTACAGTTATGTAGGACCCAGATATTATCACTGTGATGTTACTGCACATATTATCGATTATTCTCTGGAAGTAGGAATCTAGGACACCAGACTGGCAGCTTTCACGCATATATGGGTACTCGTCTATTACTACAACAATGTGTTTACCCCTGCTTTCTCGTTCTATAGCCTCAAATATATCAAATATATCACGTAAGGAGCGAATGTATGAAAGCCCCAAGACTCTTGATGCTTCAGTGGCAAGTAGTTCTAGATTATAGAGATAAGATCCTTTGACACATTCATAGTAGATGACGACTGAAGAATCTAGGTCGCTGAGGGCAACACTAATCAAAGTGGTCTTTCCTACCCTTCTTGGGCCATAAATGCAGACACCCTTCTCTCTATTCTTTATAGAGTCTTTCAGTATTTTCAGCTCCTTCTCTCTTCCTATGAATCTATCTATATTTCTCATATTTTCATGTTATATGATAAATCTAAATTTTACAATCAAAAATGATGGCATCATAAATGATTGTAAAATAATAAGACTTAGAAAAACTATGTCGGTGTTCATGTAAGTTAAGTATTGTAATCATGATTATTTTTAAAGGACTTACTGGAAAGTGGCTTATTACTAAAAGAAGGCAGGTTTTGATCCCTGCCTCTTCTTTACTTACACCACTCTTTTACTTCTTCTTCAAACCATGATGAAACTTCGTCCATTCCTTCTCCTGTCTTGGCAGAGACCAGGAATATCTTTAAGTTAGGATTTCGCATCAAGGCGTATTCTTTTACTTTTTCTATATCAAAGTCAAAGTATTGTAGGACATCGATTTTATTTATGATAAGGGCATGTGCAACCTGGAACATCAATGGGTACTTCAAAGGCTTGTCATGCCCTTCAGGAATAGAAAGAATGACGGCATTCTTTACAGATCCCGTGTCAAATTCTGCAGGACACACCAAGTTCCCCACATTCTCCAGAACCACCAGGTCCAAGTCTTTTGTGCCAAACTCCTCCAAGCCCTGACGGGTCATGGAAGCGTCCAGATGACACATTCCCCCTGTATGGAGCTGAATACTTCTAACTCCACATGAGGCCATGGCCATTGCATCTACGTCGCTGTCGATATCCGCCTCCATAACTCCCATATTGATCTTATCTTTCAATCTGGATGCTATTCCTTTAAGAAAAGTGGTCTTTCCACTACCGGGAGAAGACATTAAGTTCAATAAAAACGTCTTCTCCCTCTTCAGCTCATTTCTCAACTTGTCTGCATCCTTATTGTTGTCGCTAAAGACGCTTTCCTTAACTTCTATAATTCTTATTTTGTCCATATTACTCTATCGCTTCAATTTCCTTGATGATTATCTCATTACCTTGTAAGAGATAAGTCCTCCCGCTACCGCAGTATGGGCATACTTTGCCATACTCCAGCGTTCCGTATTCTTTCTTGCAATCTTCACAGTAAGTGAGTGCAGGAATCCTTTCAATCTTTACTCCTGCATCTTTCAGTACCGTCTCTTTCTTTACCGCCCAATTCCAGCAATCTTCAAAGAGATCGGGAATTACAGTGGAGACTTCTCCGATCTCCACTGTAATAGAAGCGACTCTCTTTACATTGTTCTCCTCTGCAATTCGCTTTACTGTATCGAGAGTATGAAAGACCACACCCAGCTCATGCATTATCTTTGTCTCCGCCAAAGAGAATCTTAACGCCTCTCTTTGCTGCATATGGGATAATATGTTTGAATTTGTCTTCAGCCTTCACCATCTTTGTATTCTCAGGATGGTCCCTATGTAGAGTGATGGCATCAAACTTACACTTGGTGGTACAGATACCACATCCGATACACTTATTTGGGTCTACAACCGTAACTCCGCATCCCAGACACCTTGATGTTTCTGTCTTCACCTGTTCTTCCGTCAATATTCCAGAAGGATCTTTAAATGAGAACTTCTCTACGTCGTCCCTCTCTTCAGGCTCCTCTCTTCCGGCAGTGTCATAGCTTACGATGGAAATGTCATCTTTATTAAGCTCAATAAACTCACGTTTATTTCTACCTATTGTCATATGACCATTCTGCACAAAGCGATGAAGAGACTCCGATGCTTCGTGGCCTTGAGCTATAGCGTCTATGACAAATTTCGGTCCTGTAAGAACATCGCCGCCCACAAATATATCACTCTGACTTGTCTGATAAGTATATTTCTCAGCCTTTGGATAATTTCCTCTATGGAACTCTACACCCTCTCCCTCCAAGAGCTTTCCCCACTCGATCTTCTGGCCTATAGCGAAGATTACTTTTGTAGCAGGCAGAGTGATAGTCTCATCTTCGTTGTACTTAGGATCAAATTTTCCTTCTTCATTGAATACGGAAATACAGCGTTTAAATACAACGCCAACAACCTTTCCATTTTCTTCAATTACTTCCTTTGGTCCCCAACCACACTTGATCTCGACACCGTCTTCCCTTGCTTCTCTTATTTCAAGTTTCGAAGCAGGCATGATGTCTTCTGTCTCCAAAGAGAGCATTGTGACCCTCTTCGCACCGCTACGTTTACTGACGCGGGCTGCATCGATAGCTACGTTACCGCCTCCGACGACAATTGTTTCATCAGAGAAAGAAAGTTTTCCAGTGTTTGCTCTATGTAAGAAATCGATGGCCGTCTCAGTGCCTTCAGCTCTTTCGCCCTTGACTCCAGGGTATCTTCCACCTTGGCATCCGATGGCGATATAGAACGCCTTATATCCTTCTTTTCTGAGATCAGAGAGTGTGATGTCTTTTCCGACTTCGACTCCAGTCTTGATCTCCACACCCATCTCTCTCATAATCTCAATTTCAGCGTCTATTACATCTTTTTCAAGTTTATAGGAAGGAATACCGTAAGTAAGCATACCCCCAGGAATCTTATTTTTCTCGAATACAGTGGGGTAATATCCCATCTGAGCTAGATAAAAGGCGCATGAGAGGCCAGATGGACCTCCGCCGATAATCGCAATCTTTTCCTTCCATCTGCCTTTATTTGATGCAACGACAATTTCAGGAACATAACGATGCTCAGCCTCCAGGTCTTTCTGGGCGATGAACTTCTTCACTTCATCGATGGATACAGCTCTATCGATGGTGGAGCGAGTGCATGCGTCTTCGCATTTTTTATTACATATACGTCCACATACAGCAGGGAAAGGATTCTCTTTCTTGATAAGTGCAAGTGCTTCCCTATACTTTCCTTGTGAAGCTTTCTTCAAGTATCCCTGAACGGCGATATGGGCAGGACAAGCTGTCTTACAAGGGGCAGTGCCTGTAGTGTGGCAGTTGATCCTGTTGTTGTCACGATAATCCTCGTCCCACATTTCTTTTCCCCACTTACGTTTATCGGGGAGAGGCTGACGAGGATACTTTACTTCGCTTCCATCTTTTTTACACAGCTTCTGTCCCAGCTTTAATGCTCCTGCAGGACAATACTCTACACACTGACCACATGCAACGCAGTTTTCCTTGTTGACATGCGCCCTATAAGCGGAAGCCGACATATTAGGAGTGTTAAATAGCTGGGAAGTACGTAGAGCATTGCATATCTTCACATTACAGTTGCAGATAGCGAAGATCTTGTTCTCTCCATCGATATTAGTCACCTGATGGACAAAGCCATTGTCTTCAGCACGCTTTAGTATCTCCATGGCCTCGTCATATGTAATATCGTGGCCACGACCTGTCTCTCTGCAGTAATCAGCCATATCGCCTACACCGATACACCAATCTTCATAGTCATCGGCACAGCCTTCATCAAGCTTCTTTCTACCGTATCTGCAGGAGCAGATTGATGCACCTATATGGCCTTCATATTTCTTGAGCCAATAAGAAATATGCTCAAGATCCATGGTGCCGTTCTCCATCTCAATGGCTTTCTCAACGGGAATGACATGCATTCCTATTCCTCCACCTCCAGGAGGAACCATCTGCGTTATTCCGGCCAAAGGCAGGAATGTCATACGCTCAAAAAACATTGCAAGCTCAGGATGTCGATCCATCAAAGCAGTGTTCATATTTGTATATTCGGCACTTCCAGGCACGAAGAGAGGAATCCAATAGTGTCTATCCTCCTTATTATAAGTAGTTCCCTCAATAGGACCGTCTTTTGTGTATTTGTCACCATAGTCATACTCCAGCATTCCGAGGAAAGATAGCTTATCCAGAGTTGCGTCGGTCTTCTCATCCGTCATTCCAAGTCGATTGCACATATCTTTCATCTCTGAGTATGGATACTTCTTTCTGACTTTCATCTGAAGAAAGAGATCCAAGGCGTTCTCAGACATCTCTTTATCCAGTTCATCTTCGAATATACATGCAAATCCCCAGTACTCAGGGTCTTCAACTGTAATTCCCTTTATCTTTCCAGCGGCTCTATCCGTTACTTTTCTGACAAATTTCAATAGCTTGGGGTTTGGTGTCTTGTCGCTCATATGTGCAGGCACATATTTCTTGCTCATCTCTGGCATCATTTCTCTCCTGACAATTGGATATATATGCTTTCATTGTACAATAAAAAGAAAATGAAAAAAGAAGAAAAACTGAACATGTATATTCTTTTTTCATTATTTGGCTTTACACTCACTCTTTTTCTGTAAAAGAAGCTTGATGCCTACTCTTTTCTTTTTTCACAACAATAATTATGGCAAATCACAGAAAACTACAGGCTGTTATCGGTTATTTCTAATGTTATGGGAAGCATAATAAAGATTAGAGCGAAATAGACTAGATTTCAGCCAATCTTTCTTCCGCCCATTTCCTGAACCACGTATTTCCTCCCTCTTCCCTGATAATCGAGAGAGTCTCCATTTCTTTCTTCTTGTTTTCTTTGTTTCTATAGTGCATTGCAATTGTGTAATATATCTCAAGTCTTCCGATTCTATATTGTGTGGACTTTAGTCTCCCCTCCAAATACTCCTTGTCTATTGTTTCACCCTTCTTTGCTCTCAGCATTTCAGAGAGCACATACTGTACCTGCCTTTGGTTATCTTTTAGACTTTGGTTGCCTGTGATAGAGTCGATTCTCTTCTCCAACTCTTTCAAGACATCTTCCGCTTCGTCAAGTATTCCTTTTTCAATAAGACATCTGCACTTTTGAGATAGATAGAGAGTATCGAGGCTGTCAGAGCCGTTAATATTCCCCTTCTCCAGAGTTTCCAACGCCCTGTCAAAATCCCCTGCCGCCTCATAGCCGGAGGAGAGATAAGCATAACTTATCATTTTCTCCTTATCTCCCGTGGTCTTCTTTGGTATATCTATATAGGATGAGATAAACTTCTCCGGATCCATTTCCATATGTAAGTAACCTAATCTCTTAGTAGTCTCTGTGTTTGAAATAATGTTCTCTGACAAACGGGAAGTAAAGAAACCAAGCAAAATGGCGATGAGAGTGGAAATAACAGAGGGAAGGAAAGCACTTTTGTTTCTCAGCCAAATAAAAACGATCAACAATAATACAAGACACCATACACAAATATAGGCTGCCTTTGATTTTTTGTAAGGACTTCTCATATTTACTCCTCTTACCATGATATCAGAATAAAGAGATTTTATGTCTTATTTACTGTTCTCACCTTCTCTTTTAGGCTTAAC
>CAMEXG010000116.1 GCA_945947045.1 uncultured Spirochaetales bacterium
TTGAACTCTATAGAGGCAACACACTCCTAGTGGGAATAAACTACGACTCCAAGACAAAAGAGCATAAGTGCGTGATAGAGAAAGCCTAAGAAGTATTTAACTATGATAAAAAAGTGACTGTCAATGTATGTGACATGACCCCCTTTTTCCTTTGTTGAAATAAAAAGATGCAGGCGTTTAGTTACCTGCATCTTCTTCATTATTTTGGCCGAACTCTTTCTTCCTTCTTTTTCTGACACAGTCAGTAAGAAGGTATTCGATTTGTCCGTTAAGAGATCTAAAATCATCCTCCGCCCATCTGGATAGTTCATCGAAGAGCTCTTTCGATATGCGGAGAGGTACTTGTTTCTTCTCAGCCATCAGTATATTGATCCTGCATTAAGTATAGGGTTTGCTTCCTTACTAGAGCATAGCACAACTAAGAGATTTGATACCATCTGTGCTTTTCTTTCTTCGTCAAGATCAACCACATTATCTTCCTTAAGCTTATCGAGAGCCATCTCCACCATTGAAACGGCACCTTCGACAATCTTCTTTCTGGCTGCGATTACTGCAATAGCCTGCTGCCTCTGAAGCATTGCCGCTGCAATCTCCGGAGCATATGCAATTTGGTTGAGTCTTACTTCGACAATCTCAATTCCAGCATCTTTTACCTTTACTTCCAACTCTTTTTTCATCTCTTCTGCGATAATGGTAGCTGAACCTCTGAGAGTCTTCTCGTTGATGTCATCTTTCTCGTCATCGTCATCGTCGATGATATCATATGGATAGAGGCGGGCTACATTTCTGATAGTAGAGTCCGTCTGATTTGAAAGGTACTCTTTGTAGTAGTCTACATTGAGGACTGCCTTTGTTGCGTTTACAACTTTCCAGATTACAATTGCACTTACTTCTACAGGGTTGCCAAGCTTATCATTGACCTTCTGGTTTCCGTTTACAAAGGTGCAGACTTTTGTGCTGACCTTTCTTGCAGATGCAATGGCTGCTTCTGATGCCGACACCTCAGCCTGGCTTTTCTTGTTGTTATAAGCCTGAAGCCTGGCATTCTTTGCTTCTGCAACTTTAGCCTGAGGATAGATTGCTGAAGAGAATGGATTAACATACCAGAATCCATTTTCATAAATGGTTCCATAGTATTTACCGAAGAGGGAAAGAACCAGTGCTTCGTTGGGGTTGACGATCTTCAAGCCTCCGAATGCAACGCAGGAAGCGATACATACAATTATTCCACAAACAAGAGATGGTACTCCAAGAGTATAGTTGTCAAACTCATCCATGAGTACTCCACCCATGATCATTGCTGCAATGGAGACTAAGAGTACTGCGATAATTATTATGAGTGCTATTAATCCACTTGATGGTTTAAGGATTTTTTCTTCACTGTATTTTACTTCAGACATAAGTTATCTCCTTTATGTGATATTATAATGATATCAAATTGAAATACTGTCAATAGAATGAAATTTTCACCTTTTCTCTTTCTATCCTTTTTTACTTTTGTTATATTTTTCCCATGGAAGACTATAAGATTGTTCTTTTGATTGATGCTGACAACACACAGCTCTCAAAGTTGGGTGGAATTATCCAGGAACTCTCTACCTATGGACGTATTGTAGTAAAGCGTGCATATGGTAACTGGAAAAAGAATACACTGAAAAACTGGGAAGGCGAGTTGAAGAGACTCGCAATAAAAGCGGAGCAACAGTTTGATTATGTATCTGGAAAAAATGCTACAGATATGGCTCTTACTATCGATACGATGGATCTTTTGCATCGTGAATCATACAATGCTTTTGCCATTGTAGCTTCTGACAGTGATTATACTCCATTGGCCATAAGACTCCATGAAGACGGAGTATTTGTAATAGGCGTAGGGGAAAGAAAGACTCCGGAGCCATTCAGAAATGCTTGTGATGAGTTTATCTTCTTGGAAAACCTGGATGAAGACAGTGATAGGTTTGAAGATTACCATGACCCTACTTATTATCGGGAAAGGGAAAATGGAGGAATCGAAGAAGTCCACAGACTTCTCAGACGTGCAGGAGACAGATATGAGGATGAAGATGGCTTTACTCATATCTCTCAGGCCGGAGCATATATTAAGCGTGTAAAGCCAGACTTTGATGTTAGGACTTATAATTACAAGAAGCTTTCGGATCTTATATCGGCTTTTCCAAAGAAATATGAGACTCGAAGAGATAAATCATCATTTTATTACAGATGTAAATAGGAGGAAAAATGGAAAAGATCGGTATTGCTCAAGTTGAGATGAACCCTTTTACTTCAATTGGCCAAGACGACTTTCTTCTTAGTGCAGGAGATGAAAACGGGTGGAACACTATGACTGCAGGCTGGGGTGGCCTAGGCTATATGTGGGGTAAACCATGCTGTTTTGTATTTGTAAGGGAGAGCAGGTACACACTTTCTTTCATGGATAATTTTGATTCTTTTTCTGTTTCATTTTTCCCGCCAGAAAAGAAAAGCATCCTTTCTTTCTGCGGCAGCCATAGCGGCAGGGATACAGATAAGGCAAAGGGTGCGGGACTTACCCCTATATTCTTGGATGACACTGTAGCCTTCGAAGAAGCAAATCTTACTTTTACACTAAAGAAACTAAGTAAGCACTTTATAGAAAAAGATGGATTTATAAGCCCGGATATTAAGGAACGCTGGTACAAGAATGACGATTACCACTATATGTTTATTGGTGAAATAAAGAATGTATATGTGGAAGACGCTGATATTACTCTAGTCGACAACGTATTGATCTAATAAGAGGAAGCTACGGCTTCCTCTCTATTAACCTTCTTTCGACTCACTATTACTTTCTTTCTTCTCGTATATTATATAAGAGTAGGTGGAGTTTTCTTTTGCCCTCTTTTCCATGGCGTCATGGCACTGATTCCTTAGTCTCTCTTTTCTATCCTTCATAGGTAGGGATTCATCTGGATAGAATGGTCCGTCAATAAACGTAACGACTTTAGGATGCTTTCCTATGATCTTCTTCTGATAACAGTTTGTCATTGTAAATACAGGAGTATTTGAGTAACAGGGATAACCGAAAGAGCTGGATTTAAAATTCCTTATTCCTGTGTAGTATGGCCAGATATGGGCTTCAGGATAAATCGTTACATAACCTTTGTTTTTCTTTATCCTATGGTTCATGCATTCGATCATCTCTTTGTTTTCATTAAGATTCTGACCAAGAGGAATGGCACCCAACATCTCAACCACATTCTTAAGACCGGGGATACTTGTAGTATCGGGGCCTACAAGTATGTATCCTCTTTTACGCATCTTTACAATGTTAGGTACAAAAGCATCAAGAAGCATATTTGTATGGTTTGCATAAATATATGCCCCTGTCTTCTTTGCTTCTTTCAATACTTTTTTGTTTTTGAACCTCTGCCTATGGGCTACTTTTACAAAAACGTAAACAAGAGGCTGAGCAATAAACCTATAGACTACAAACGAACAAGTATTCCATATGATGTTTTTATGGATATACACGAAGTTATCACCCAGTGGTTTTCTCTTTATTCCCAGCTCTGCAAAATCATCATTTGCCTCATCACTGTAATAAACTACTTTCTTTTCTTTTGCCATCTTGAAACACCTTTCAGCCGTAAGTATTTCTGTTTAAAGGGAATGTAATGAATTTTTTTATTTAAAGATAGCTTTATTTAGATATTGAAACCAAAAGTGAACACACATATTAAACATTGTACAAAAAATAATGTAGGAATCACATTTACCTCGTATTCTAGAAAATGAAAAAGAGCATTTTTCGTCAAGTGAAGTAATGAAAGAGAAACTATAGTGTAGCCATGAATAGATTTCAAGCGGAAGCAGTAGATAGGATGCAGGAATTTATGATTCAACATTACTTGGAAGATATCACGGTAAGTGATGTCTTACGGGTCTCGAATTATTCTCCATTCCATGCACAGCGCCTTTTTACAGAGGCCACTGGATATGGAGTAGGTGAATACCTGAGAAAGATGAGGCTTACAAGGAGTGCTGAAAGACTAAAAGAGGGAGAGAGCGATGTAACAGACGAAGCTTTTGAATCCGGATATGAAAGCGTCGAAGGTTTCATCAGGGCCTTTAGAAACGAGTTCGGTACATCTGCCGGCGAGTATAAAAGAAGTCCTTCTCCAATCTGTTACTTTATACCTTACCGAATGAAATACAGAGACAGAGAATTAAAAGAGGTAAAGAAAATGGCTGAAACAAGAAACATTTATGTAACAAGAATCACAAAACCAAAGAGAAAAGTAATGATCAAAAGAGGTGTCAAAGGTGACAATTATTGGGATTACTCGATGGAGGTTGGCTGTGACGTATGGGGGATACTGAAGAGTATCGCATCAGAGCCTGTCTGTATGTGGCTTACTGATAAGTACAGGACAAAGGGAAGTAGCGTCTATGTCCAAGGTGTTGAACTTCCTGTGGACTGGAATGGAAAAGTAATCGAAGGCTTTGAAGTCATCGAGATGGATGAATGCGAATACCTGATGTTCCAGGGTGAAGCCTTTGAAGAAGAGTATTATGAAGAAGCCATCAAGGAAGTAGAGAGAGCCATGGATAAGTATGATCCATCTCTTATCGGAGCGAAGTGGAGTGTCAGAGAACCCAGAATCCAGCTTGAGCCAAGAGGCGAGAGAGGATACATAGAGCTCAGAGCAATCGAGAAAGCATAATTACTCTTTTTAAAACGAGATGACCTTTTTCTCTAGGGGAATTGGTCATCTTTTTTTTGACAAAATACATCTTGTACGAAATAAACAACTTGCTATCAATTAGATAGATGTATCTATTTATCTAACAAAAATAGAAAGTTGTTATAGTTATATATATAGATTCATTGACAATTTGTAATTCCTATATGGAAAATTTAAAAATAAAACGGCAATTGTTTGATTTTGGAGGTGTATGTCAAGAAAGGTTTATTACACTCAAGTTGATTTTCTCGAGTCTTATAGAGGAAAGACTTTCTTTGGGGAGTGGCCTACTATTACAGAAGCCTTCTCACTGACAGTGGAGAGATTTCCTGATAATGAAGCATTGAAATCTATTACTCCGACGCTTTTCTCCCTAACTTTCAAGGAAGCTTATGAGAAGATATCGGAGATTGCATATTTCATAAAAGAGAAAGGCATCGTCCCTGGCGATAAACTTGCGGTGTGTGGAAAGAATTCTCCTCAGTGGGCCTTGGCATATCTTTCTATTACATTTTCTGGATGTGTAATAGTACCTTTGGACCATGGACTAAATGGCGATGAACTAAAAAATCTTATTGAGTTTGGAGATGTAAAAGGTATCTTTGCCGATGACGATAAAATAGAGGTAGATGTTCCCGAGTTGTGCTTTAGGGTCTCTTTGGATAGTGGTGAGAAATACACATACATAATGGATATCAAGGGAGAAAAGAGTGTTCCAGCCAAAATAGACTCTAATGAGACTGCAGTAATTCTCTTTACTTCCGGCACTACAGGTAATCCAAAAGGAGTGATGCTTTCCCACACGAATTTGGTGTCCGATGCATTTAAGATGCTTAGATACATGACTCTATACCCTGAAGACACTGTATATGCTGTCCTGCCTATACACCACGCATATACTATGACAGCAGTATTCTTGGAGTGCATGTTCTCTGGAGCATGTTGTCTATTTGGAAGTCGGTTAGTTGTTCCGATTATTCTAAGGGAGCTTAGAGACGGAAAAGTAACAATGTTCCTTGCTGTTCCTATGATCTATAACAGATTCCTTTCTTCCATTATGAAAGGGATAGAAAAGGAAGGAAAAGTTAAGTCTTTCTTTGTACACTTCTTAATGGGACTCTCGGGAGTTATTAAGAAGATTACAGGAATAAACCTGGGAAAGAAGTTCTTTGGCAAGACTATCCTCAAAAAAGCTTCGTTAGATAAAATACGTGTTTGTATCTCAGGAGGAGGTCCTCTTCCGTCATCTACTTTCAAGCGTTTTAACCAACTTGGGCTTGATTTTGTCCAAGGGTATGGTTTGACGGAAACATCCCCAGTGACACACCTTAATCCTGTGGCTGCTTATAAAGAAGAATCGGTTGGAAAGATAATTCCTACTCTAGAGCAGAAGATTGTAGATCCGGACGAAGAAGGAAACGGTGTCCTATATATTAAGGGCAGCGTAGTCATGCAGGGATACTATAAGAATGAAGAGAGCACAAAAGAAGTGCTATCCGAGGACGGATGGTTTAATACTGGAGACGTGGGCCATATCGATAGAGATGGATATTTGTATCTCACAGGAAGAGCAAAGTCTGTCATTGTGACGGAGGGTGGCAAGAATGTATTTCCTGAAGAGTTGGAAGACAAATTCCAACTGTATGGAGAAATAGAGCAGATAGCTATTATTCCTTATTTGATCAACAAAGACACAAAGTCGGAAGGAATAAGAGCTGTCATCTATCCGAACCCTCAGCTCTTGAAAAAAGAGGGGCTTGAAGAGACGTCCAAGATAATCAGCGAGATCGTCGAGAGCGTCAATAGAGACCTACAAAGCTACAAAAAGATTACCCTTGTCTCTGTCTCAGACGAACCCTTGCCTACTACAAGCACTAGAAAGATAAAACGTTTTGAAGTGATAAAGAATTATAAGGATCAGTAACTTCAGTTCCTGTAAACGAAAGGTTTTAACTTGTGTCTTCTTGTATATTCTGTTTGTCCATAATGGGCATTAACGTGGAGGTTAGCGACCACGTAAATAAATCA
>CAMEXG010000117.1 GCA_945947045.1 uncultured Spirochaetales bacterium
GAGAATGAAAAACGCTTCATGGGAGAAGGATACTATGGCACTTGGATTTGTTCAACGAAGAGGAATGAACTACCTTCTTTTATGTGTTAGAATATAGGTATGGACATTACAAAAGCCAATAGCGAAGCATGGGATAAAGAAGTCGATGACAAGAACTGGTGGACTCGGATTATAGACGAAGAAAAAATCATAAATGCAAAGAACGGCAAACCTGAAATATGGGTTACACCATCGGTCAATGTCCCCCTTTCCTGGATTTTTCCCCTAAAAGGAAAAAGAGTTCTTAACGCCTGCGGAGGAGGTGGACAGCAGACTCCTATTCTTTCTGCATTCGGTTCTTTGGTTACAGTAATAGATATTTCAAATAAACAATTGGAACAAGATAGGATCGCCCTGGAAAAGTATAATCTAAAGGGCGAAATCGTAAAGGGAAGTGTTTTATCTCTACCCTTTGAGGACCAGTCCTTTGACCATATTGTGAATCCTTGTTCTTTAAATTTTATTGACGACTTAGATAAAGTTTATAGTGAGTTTTATCGTGTACTGAAGAAAGGAGGCTCCCTTATCTTCGGTATTTCAAATCCTATCCTCTATATCTTTGATGACAAGAAGATCGAAAAGAAGCTGAAAGTCAAATACACTCTTCCCTTCTCAGACACTTCATCTTTATCAAAAAAAGAGTTGGAGAGACGCCTAAGAAAACAAGATACAGTGGAGTTTTCACATACGCTCTCCTCGATTATTTCAAATCTCCTTGATTATGGTTTTGTTATCGATGGTTTTTTCTCAGACAGTTCTGGTTTCGAGCCCTTGGATTCTTTTGTAAGTGATTCTTACTTAGCTTTTAAAGCTATAAAAGTAAAATAATTATTACTTATCTTTATTAATCGTTTTTTTCTTTTGATACCTCCACTCTCATTTTTTATTTTATACAAAACGAGAGTATGGAGGTCTGCAAATGAAACTGGAAATAAAGTAGTCGTAGCAACCGGAGCATCCTCAGGTTTGGGCAAAGGCATTGTAGAGTACTTTGTCAAAGAAGGAGCGGAGGTTGTTGCTGTTGCAAGAAGAAAAGAAAGACTTATGGCTCTCAAAGAGTCACTGAAAGATACTTCCGGTGTTGTATTACCCTTTGTCGGTGATGTTTAAAAAAAAGAAGACTGCGAGGGAATGATCGATTGTGCTCTTTCCTCTTTTGGAAGGCTAGATATTCTTGTGAATAATGCAGGCGTCATGGATGATATGGCCTCTGTCGCAGATTTCCTAGACTCTAAGTATGATTATGTAATGGGCATTAATGTATATGGTCCCATGTGTGCCATGAGAAATGCAATTCAAGTGTTCCTTAAACAGGGAGACGGCGGGAATATTATCACAGTTTCTTCTGTCGGCGGCTCCCATCAAGCTGCAGGCGTCGTATATGGCGCATCAAAGGCGGCTGTAAATGCAATTGTACGCCATACAGAATTTGTTTATCGCAACGAAAAGATCCGCTGTAACGCCATTGCTCCCGGAGGAATAAATACAGAGATAGCACAGTCTATGGGAATGCCCAACTTAGATGGATTTGGAAGAATCAAAGGTGTACAGGCCTTGATGCCTGGCCTGGTGAAGTTGAAGATATCGCTTCTGCCGCACTATTTTTAGCCAGAGATGAATCGAAGTTCATCAGCGGCCAGATTTTGGCTGTAGATGGCGGTTGGACTGCATTCTGATTAATAATCAAAGAAGACAGCGGAAATAGTATTTGTTTACTCGCCGCTGTCTTTTTTCTTCTTCCATTTTATATACAGAGCCCCTAGTTTTCTGTTTACTTATTTATTAATAAAGAAATAACTATTAGTTTGGACAGCTGATTAACTAAATAAAGAGTTCTTTTATCATATCTGAGCTTACTCTCTTCACTCCCTCGATATTCAATATGTCTCCTGAGATGTAACACTCTTTTATTGAACTTGATATTCTCTTTATTCCTTCAAATAAATCCTCAATCATTATAATAGAAGTAGAGTCCTCTGCATCTATAACGACTCTCTTTATCTTATCTTTCCTCTTTTCGATACCTTCTATTATTTCTTTTCTCACCGGGTCGAAAGATAAAAGGAGAGATGAGATGACTATCTTGTCAATGTTTTTATCATCGATGAATCTAATGACATCTTCCTTCTTTATGAAAGAAGGGGCTGTACTCTTAATAAGTAGGGTTCCTTCCATAGAGAGAGCGGAAGGAGCTGAAGAAGTGAGAATATCATCTTCTTCTAGTCCATACTCACTTGTTATAAAATCAAGGTGAGTCTCCCCCTGCATATCCTTTCCAAGTTTAGTCAAAAGATAAAAGGGTACATTGTTATCAACAAAATAATCCATTTCTTCTATGGCTGTTCCGCCTATATAAGCCCTGAAATAAGTATCCTTTTCATTCGATACTTCGCCTGCATAATCTAAAGTTGTAATGATTTCTCCAATAATTCCATTCATTCTTTTATACTACATTTCCGCCTTCCCACTGACAACCTTTCTTTTTCTTTGTATCATTAGACAATGAATACAAAGAAAGCATTTTGGGTCAAAAGACCTTCTGGTTATATTACAATCGATCTACACTCTTTTTCTTGGACAGAGGATGGAGAGAGCAGTGTTTTTTGGACTGTAGGTGAAGAAGGAGTATTTGCACTCAACGCTTCTTACGACGATTCTATTTTCTTTGATTTTGTACTTCTCCATACTCCTTCCGATTATGTCAGGTTTACAAAAGACGGTATTTATTCTTCTTTCTTTTCCCTTTCCTCCTTTATCCCTGCCCCTTCTCATAACTCAATTGTCTTCAGAAAAGATAAATCTAGTATCTCCTTCTATTCTGATGATGTTCTACTGTATAAAATAGAGAACCCAGCTTTTCTGGGTTCTGCGTCCTTTGGATGTGAAATAAAAGGAAAAGGAAAAGTAAGACTGGCAGTCTTCTAATCAGAAATCTTTAATAACTGTCTCCGGTTTCTTTTTCAGAATCTCTGGATGAGAAACGCAGTTTTTAAATACTTTCAATGATGAAGCCCAATAATAGCCGTCAGTTGTTCTTTCATCCATGTTTACGACAAAGTCGATGACTCTCTTCTTAAATGGTTCTCCTTCATCTGTAAAATCATAGACAGTTCTTTTTGCTCCAAAGGCAATAAATAGAGGACAGTTACCGAAATTGTAAAGATGGTGTCTGATTGGAGGAATGTTCAAAGAAGCCATGCTTGTAATAAACATTGAACAGTGGAAAGGAGATGCTTCAATAAGGAACTTAGGAAGTAGACCGAAGTAATCCATGAGTTTAAGCATACGGACAACAAATTTTCTCAACAGGCCTGGAATATAACAGAGAATCTTTGCTGTCTTATCTGTGTCGTTCGGCTGCAATGCCTTTTGTATTGATGTATTTACTTCATTATATACTTCATAGACGTCCATATCAGGTCTAAAATGCATTTTGACTGTGGTGTCTTCACCTTCAAGTGACATCTTTCTCTTAATAGTCAAACTTACGGCGATATCGTTTCTTCCGTAAATCTTTTGACCTCTTATGTATCTATTTGTTCTTGGTCTCTGAGATACCATACGAACATAGGAAGCAAGGATTACGTGCATTACACCGAACGCCTCCAAACCCTCTGCTCTCATTTCTTTTATAAACTTTTCAGTAGGAGCAACATCAAACGAATCAGTGATAGTGTTCTGGCTATCACTTCTCTCTACCATTATATAAGGCATAAAGGTTCCGAACGGAGTTACATCCTTTACCCTAAATCCTTCTTTTTGTCTTTTTGCCATGTTTTGTATGTTACTACTTTTAGATACATATTCAAGTTATTTTGTACAATTTTAGCAAGATTTTCTTTAGAAATTAATTTATTATTCCTATTTAGGATTTATATTTAACTAATTTTATGTAATACATTATTGTTCATAAATTCAGTTAATTTTTATTAAGTTAATTTTTTATTACCGCAAGTATTAATAGGGGCTTTTATATAAGAAAAACAAAATGCTAATATAAGGAAGCAATTCTAAAATCCCTTTGGAAGGATTGAAGGAAGGTAAGCATGGAAAACGAAAAAGAAACAAAACCCCTCAACTTCATAGAGAAGATTATTGAGGATGACTTAAGGGAAGGCAGAGTACCTGACAATACCATTGTCACCCGCTTTCCACCGGAGCCGAACGGCTATCTTCACATCGGTCATATCAAGAGTATCTGTCTTAACTTCGGACTGGCTGAGAAGTATCACGGCGTGTGTCATCTAAGACTCGACGATACTAACCCGGCAAAAGAAGATATGGAATATATCAATTCCATTAAAGATGATATCCATTGGTTGGGCTTCGACTGGGGCGAACATGAATACTATGCCTCTGATTACTATGACCAACTCTATGAAATCGCTTTGGATCTCATTAGAAAAGGAAAGGCATATGTAGATTCTCTTTCTCCTGAGGAAATGAAGGAGTACAGAGGCACTCTTACAGAGCCAGGAAAGAACTCTCCGGATAGGGATAGATCCATTGAAGAGAACATGGATCTCTTCTTAAGGATGAAGAATGGGGAATTCCCTGAAGGAAAGTATACATTGAGGGCAAAGATCGACATGGCCTCCCCTAATATCAACATGAGGGACCCTGCTCTATATAGAATAAAGTATGCAGAGCATCCTAGAACAGGTGACAAGTGGTGCATCTACCCTATGTATGACTTCACCCACCCTATCTCAGATGCAATAGAGGGCATTACACACTCAATATGTACTCTTGAGTTTGAAGATCATAGACCTGCCTATGATTGGGCTACAAGTATCGACAACATCGATCATACTCCTCATCAGTATGAGTTTGCTCGTCTTAACATCACTTACTGCCTTATGAGTAAGCGTAGACTCCTTTATTTGGTTAACAATAACTTTGTTTCCGGTTGGGATGATCCTAGAATGCCTACTGTCAGCGGCATAAGAAGAAGAGGATATTCTCCTGAGGCAATGAAGGATTTTGTAGCGAGAGTAGGAGTTGCCAAAGTTGAAGGCATGGTCGATTTCTCTCTTATGGAATTCTGTGTCAGAGAAGACTTAAATAAGAGAGCAAAGAGATTGATGGCTGTACTGGATCCTTTGAAGATTATCATCGACAACTATCCGGATGATAAAGTCGAATACTTTGAATCTGACAACAACCCAGAAGATCCAGATTCCGGTAGACATTCTATGGCTTTCACCAAGGAACTCTACATCGAGAGGGAAGATTTCATGGAAGTGCCTGTAAAGGGTTATCATAGACTATACCCGGGTAACGAAATCAGACTGAAAGGTGCATACTATGTCAAGGCAGTATCCATCGATAAAGATGAATGCGGAAACATCATTGCTGTTCATTGTACTTATGATCCTGAAAGTAGAGGTGGAGAGACACCTGACGGAAGAAAGGTAAAGGGAACCAGCCACTGGGTGAGTGCCAAATACAATATCAAGGCTGAAGTCAGACAGTATGATAAGCTTTTCAAGGCTGAGATTCCCGGTGCGGCAACTGGCAACTATCTTGATGACATCAATCCGGATTCTCTTATTGTCCTTAAAGATTCTGTCATTGAAGAAGAGGCAAAGAATGCAAAGGTTGGAGACTATCTGCAGTTTGTCAGAAACGGTTATTACTGCGTAGACAGTAAAGATAGTACTCCGGACCATATGGTTTTCAACAGGACCGTTACTCTTAAAGACAGCTGGTCTAAGATGAAAGCTAAAATGGGACTTTAATTATTATGATGTTTCAGAATCCCCTTCTTTTGAAGGGGATTTCTTTATATCAAAAAGACTTAAACATATTAGGTTATAATAATTAGTCTCCTTGACAAATCATAAAAATGTTTCGTAATTACAAAAAGGAGACAATAAGATAAAATTCGAGAACAAGCATCTAAAAGAGATGACATTCATCGGTTTTTACACGGAGATCAAGATGAATGAAGGATATGAAAAGTGCCCGAATTCTGGGACAAGGAATACGCTGAAAAGTACAGTGGCCTTTTCTCTACAATGACACCGGTCGATGAAGATGGCGATACTGGAAAATGGTATAGGAATGTATGCCCTTTACATCGATAGTAACGCTCAGTTTCAATACTGAGCGCAGGTTAATACAAGGGAGGAAAAATTCCCGAGGGTTTCTCTTTGTATACATTTCCGGAAAGTGAATGGGCGCTCTTTTCAACAAAAGGCCCCATACCCTCTTCTATTCAAGAGCTGAACACTTATATTTGGGAAGAATGGATGGAGACAGAAGGAAAGGAGAAGGGAGCAAAAGTAAACGCAACTATAGAAGTATATAGTGCTGGTAATCCTAGAAGTCCTGAATATGAATCGGGAATATGGATTCCTGTGAAAACTAATTAGTTTGTTTCCATTAAACAAGTTAAACATAATATGTGACTATTAGTTGATTTATAATTTACCCTATTGACATTTTTTGAACATAAGTTTTTGAATTACTGAAACCAAAGGAAAAATAAGATGAAAAGTAGATTTAAGCCAACAAGAATAGCACTTATGTTTTGGACATTTTTATAGGAGTCGGAGCATTATGGGGAAGCATGGCTATGTTCCTATCCCCAAACGGATCAATACTAAGAATGGAAGGTCTACTCCCTTATTTCAGCGTATTGCCTTT
>CAMEXG010000118.1 GCA_945947045.1 uncultured Spirochaetales bacterium
TCTCGCTAATGATTAACGACTTGTCTACATAGAATGGTTGACATCTATCGTCTCTCAGTTGCTGGTCATCAGGATTAAGAAACATTCCCATGTGCATCCTCCTTATATAGGTTTATTCTTTTTTCATTATACAACTCCAAATCACATTTTAGGAATACCTTGTTTTTGTACAAAGAATAAGCAGGGATGATATCACTTCATCTCTGCTTTATTTATAGAGTAAATATTACCTTTTTAATCAAGCCATATCTACCGGCCAAGTCTTTACTATTTCCCTTACAAGTTTCTCAAAAGTACCCTTTACTCTGTTACCTGTCTCAATTACTTCTTCATGATTCAAAGGTTGATCCAAGATTCCTGCAGCCATATTCGTCATACAGCTGATTCCGAGAGTATGCATCTTCATCTGGGATGCCGCTATTGCCTCTGGAACTGTAGACATTCCGCAGGCGTCCGCTCCGGCAATACGTGCAAATCTTACTTCGGCAGGAGTCTCGAAGTTTGGACCGGAGAACAACATATATACACCTTCTCTAAGAGTAACGCCTATTGTCTCTGCCGCTTTTCTGGCTGTATTCTGCAGTGTCTTGTCATAAGCGGATCCCATATCGAAGAAACGAGGTCCCAACTCATCATGGTTAGGTCCACGATTCGGAGACTCGGGAATGAGTTTGATATGGTCGGTAATAAGCATCAAATCTCCAGGTTTCCACTCTTTGTTCACACAACCTGCAGCATTAGTCAACAGAAGGTTTTTTATTCCCATTACAAACATAGTTCTTATTGGATAGACACATTCATCCATAGTCCAACCTTCATAGAAATGGAAACGTCCCTGCATACACATCACTCTTTTGTTTTCCAAACGTCCGACGACAAGTCTACCCTTGTGTCCTGGAACTGTAGAAACTGGAAAATGTGGAATATCGTGGTAATCGATATAAACAGCATCCTCGATTTTTTCTCCAAGATCTCCGAGACCTGAACCCAAGACCATGGCGATCTCCACCTTCTCTTCCCCTATCTTCTTATTAATGAAATCAGCACTCTCATGGAGTTTAACCATCAATTCGTCCATATCCTCTCCTGTCAAACTAGATTCTTTACAGCTTTGAAGAATAAAGCCCAGAATTTATCATTGTCTACACTTACGCCCATTTTTATATTGGAACCAGCGTCTTCCTTTCCTCCAACAGTCTTGCCATAAGTCTTATCGCCCTTGGTTTCTACTGAAATAGGTCTATAAGAATATGTAAATATAGAGGGATCATAGAGATAAGCTATCGTGCATGGGTCATGCATAGCAGGCATCTCACCATTCGCCCTAATAAGAGAAGGCACATAGTATCCCATAGAATCTAAGAAAATATTCTTATATCTGGTGTCCGGCAGATTCCTTACCTTCTCCAGTATTTCTTCTGTCAAAAGAAGCTTTAGTGTAACATCAAGGGAGAATAGAGTAATAGGAACACCGCTCTTGAGAACAATCTCTGCAGCCTCGGGATCAGCAAAAACATTAAACTCCGCACTTAATGTAACATTACCCGGATGGTCTACCGCTCCTCCCATAAGAACTATTTCTTTCAGAGATGAGGCGAAACGCTCGTCGCTCTTAAGGCATACCGCCAAATCCGTCCAAGGCCCTACAGAGACGAAAGTGACTTCACCTGGGTGAGATATGACATGGTCCACAGCCCATCTGATGCCATTTCCCATGCACTCTTTTTTCTTTCTCTTTTCAAAGACAGGCCCTTCGAACCCATTCTTTCCATGAATATTTCCTGCAATGACTCTATCTCTCAACAACGGTCCTGTGGAACCTGCATAGACAGGGGCTTCTATCTCCAAGGCCTCGGCAAGATTCAGCGTATTTTCGAGAGTGTATTCCCTGACTTGGTTTCCTGCCGTTGCAATTAGTCCGTCTATTGTTATTTCGTCTCCCAGTCCTGCTGCTAGAGCAATGGCAACTGCATCGTCATGTCCTGTATCAACATCGAGAATAATATGCTTCATATCAACTCCTCTTCTTCCAATCACTATAAGCTGTCTCTAGAGCCAGCTCTATCATAGGTCTGTTTCCTTCCATTCTCTCTTCATTCTTAAAAGACTCACCTGTAACGACATTGTCCGTCATAGTAAGAATAGAGAGGGCACGCTTATGAGTATACATGGCATTGCAGTATAAGGCATGTGTCTCCATGTCCTGCACAAGAGCTCCCATAGAAGCGAAACTCTTCCATTCATCCGGTCCAAGTGCATTATAAGAAGAGAAGTACTCGGATGAAAAAACCATACCGCAGTAATAGTCTCTCTTATCTCTCTCCGCACACTCCACCGCTGTTTTTAAAAGGGGGAAATCTACGCATGGTGCAAGTGTCCCCTTCAAGTTATACTGGCTTGCCCATGAGTGGTCTGTTGAGCAAGTCATTGCCAAAACGAGAGCCCCTGGCTTGAGATAATCCTGAAGACCGCCACTGGTACCGATACGGATTATTGTATCTGTATCGTAGTGAGTAAATAGCTCATATGAATAAATACCAATGCTGGCAGCCCCCATTCCACTTGCCATTACAGAGACAGGCATACCTTTATATGTTCCAGTGTAACCAAGTATACCTCTTACATCGGTCACTAAACGCGGGGACTCAAAATAATTCTCTGCACAGAAAGAAGCTCTATTTGGATCTCCTGGCATCAATACTGTTTTTGCTATTTCGCCTATTTCAGCTCTGTTATGAGGTGTCATACAATCTCCTTTCAAAAGGGGCCATGTCAGGCCCCTCTATTAGATAATATCAGATATTACGAACTTCCCTTTTCGTATGGAATACCCACCGCTTTAGGAGCATAGTCACGACCGCTGAATGCGATGAGGGCTATGAGAGTCACAAGATAAGGGACAATGTTGAATACCTGTGACGGAATCGACTTAAGGGCAGGAGTCATAGCAGATATGGTGGAGAGAGCAAGAGAAGCGCCGAAAAGTAAGCTGGCTCCTGTTACTCCCAGTGGAGTCCAACGACCGAAGGCTACGGCTGCAAGAGCGATGAATCCTCGTCCGTTTACAAAGGTATTTGTATACTGGATTGTCTGTGTAAGAACTGCACATCCTCCAGCCAATCCTCCCAAGAAACCGGAGGAAAGGACACCTATATATCTGATTCTACGCACGTTGATACCTACGCTGTCAGCAGCGGCTGGATGTTCTCCACAAGCTCTAAGGTGCATTCCGAATGGAGTTTTATATAAGATAAACCAAGCAAGAACTACAACTACTATTGCAATATATAGTGTCGGGTAGAAGCCGATTCCATCCTTTACCATACCCATCTTGAACTCTGTGGATCTATCTGTACCGTAAATACGCTGACAGACAAATACTGTAATACCTGTAGCAAGAAGGTTTATACCAGTACCACTGATCGTCTGATCAGACTTTAAGTCTACAGATGCGATTGCATGTAATACAGAAATGAGCATAGATACCAATGCTGCAGCCAATAAAGCCACTGTAAGAGATATGCGTCCCACTCCTGCCGCTTCCATCAACTGATGGACAATGGCAGCTGTACAAGCTCCGATACTCATAAGGCCATCAAGACCTACATTTGTTACGCCGCTACGCTCACAGATCATTCCACCTGTTGCAATAATCAAGATTGGTGCGGCAAGCATCATTATGGTTGATATTGTACCGATCATTTATCTGCCTCCTTTCTGACCTTGACTTTTGCTCTTCTATCTCTGATCAAGCCCAAACCTGAACGGAATGATATGAAGATGACTATGAGGCCTTGAATAATATTGACGACTTCTTTTGGGATACCCATACCCTGCATTATTGAATATGCACTCTTAAGTACACCAAAAAGATAACCGGCAAGAAGACAGCCAAGAGCCTTGCTGTTTCCAACGAGGGCTACGGCGATTCCCATGAATCCATAGTTGTCCTGTCCTGTAAGAATCTTTGCATATCTGACGGAACCAAGAAGCATGATCGCTCCTGCCATGCCGGCAAATGCTCCGGAAATAGCCATTGCAAGAGTGATGTTTCCTGTATCGTTGATACCACTGCATCTTGCAGCATTCTTGTTAAAACCCGTGGCCCTCAAACCAAAGCCGAGTCTTGTCTTCTCCATGATGAACCAGAATACAATAACTGCAAGAATCATGAAGATAAAGCCGATGTTGAAGTTGGATCCATCAAATAGGACTTTCGTTAATAAAGATGTTTCAGCCAGGTCTGCTGTTCTTCCTGATTTGTTTACGGTAGCTTCTGGAAGAAGATAGAGACAAATCAAAGGGTAAAGATAGAGAGCTACATAGTTGAGCATGATAGTTGCGACAACTTCACTGACTTTAAACTTTGCTTTGAAGAATCCTACAATACCTCCCCAAATGGAACCAGCCAGAAGAGCTACAAGAATACACAAGAGCCACTGGCCTGGAAAAGCTGGAATACAGACAGCGACAATGTGGGCTGCAAGCATACCGATGGTATATTGACCTTCAGCTCCGATGTTGAAGAGTCCAACTCTGTTTGCAAACGCCATTGACAAGCCGCAAAGAATATAAGGGACTGAGAACATGAGAGTATCACCGACAGTTCTGAAGTTCCAACTTCCATTCTTTCCAGCCTTACCGAACATTGATTGTCCGATAGCCTTAAAGAGCCCTGCAGGACTCTTTCCTATACAGAGTAAGAGAATTACACCTGCCAAGAATCCCAAAATAACGACGGCTACACTGGTTGCACCATTGGAGGACAGGAACCAATCGATAAATGGTACTTTTTCTTTCTTTTTCTCCAATTTCTTCACCATTACTGGGCCTCCTTGGTTTTGACACCTGCCATCATGAGACCAATTTCAGCAGATGTCTTTTCGCCTTCATTGAAGATTCCGACAATCTGACCTTTGGAGATCGCTGCAATCCTGTCACAAAGGTTCATTATCTCATCAAGTTCAAAAGAAACAAGAAGAATAGCCTTGCCCTTGTCTCTCTCGGCTACAAGTCTCTTTCTTATGTATTCAATTGCACCTACATCCAAACCACGTGTAGGCTGGGCTACAAGAAGAACTTTCGGTGAAAGGGAAATCTCACGAGCAACGATTACTTTCTGCTGGTTTCCACCGCTAAGGGACCCTGCAGGTGTTTCTGAACCCTGTCCGGAACGGATATCGAACTGCTCAATGAGGGAATCAGAGTTATCTTTGATCTTGTCATATTTCAGAACGCCCATCTTTCCTGTATAAGTGTCTGTATAATAGTTTTTGAGTACAGTGTTTTCTGCAACTGTAAATCCACCGACAAGACCATGCTTTTGTCTGTCTTCAGGAATATGTCCCAAGCCTTTCTCTATTCTTTCCTTGATAGAGAGATTTGTAATATCCTCTCCATCCATAAAAATCTGACCTTTTTCTACCTTTGAGAGACCTGAGAGGGCATATAAAAGTTCAGTCTGTCCGTTACCGTCTACACCTGCAATACCTACAATCTCGCCTTCCCTTACAGAAAGAGAGAGATCCTTGACTTTTGCAACTCCCAGACTATCGTTGACAGTAATATCTTTTATCTCCAAAGCAACCTTTCCCGGCTTACATGGAGCCTTTTCAATATCAAACTTGACAGGGCGTCCCACCATCATGGTAGCCAGTTCCTGCTCATTTGTCTCAGGAGTAATGTCGATGGTTCCGATATACTTTCCACGTCTAAGAACAGTACATCTATCTGCGACGGCCATAATCTCCTTCAGTTTGTGAGTGATGATTACTATTGTCTTACCCTCTTTTTTGAGTGTCCTTATAATCTCCATCAGCTCATCAATTTCCTGTGGCGTCAAAACAGCTGTAGGCTCGTCAAGAATAATAATGTCGGAATCAGAATACAGAGTCTTTAATATTTCGACTCTCTGCTGCTGTCCAACAGTAATATCGTCGATCTTTGCTCTTGGATCTACTTGGAGACCATACTTGTCGCTAAGCTCTGCGACTCTCTTCTCTGCATCCTTCAAAGAAAGAATACCGGCCTTGTTTCTCGGTTCTCTACCGAGAACAATATTCTCTGTGACAGTGTAGTTATGCACCAGCTTAAAGTGTTGGTGGACCATTCCTATTCCAAGTTTGGTCGCTACGTTAGGGTCGGTAATCTTGACCTCTTTACCATTAATAAGAATTCTTCCTGCGTCAGGAGGGTAAGCACCAAAGAGTACTGACATAAGAGTACTCTTTCCAGCTCCGTTCTCTCCCAGGATGGCAAGGACTTCATTCTTCTTCACTTCAAGGTCAACGTTGTCGTTGGCTATAATGCCGGGGAATGTTTTAGTTATCCCCAACATCTGAATTGCATATTCGCTCACTTGAACCACCTTTTAGTTTATTTCTTTACAAACTACCAGTCTCCATGGTCTTTTGTGAAGAAATTCCAAAGACACGCCCCTG
>CAMEXG010000119.1 GCA_945947045.1 uncultured Spirochaetales bacterium
AATATAATATTTAACCTAATTATATTTTATACAATAAGATACAGACGTAAAAAATTTTGTTTGACTTCTGTTTTAAAGAAATGTAGTATTAAAATACCCGATACAGGGCTTTATTTGTGGTTTTTCACACTTTTTTTGGAGAATTAGAGTGATTAAGGAGAGCGTACCAAGAATACATTTTTATGACCAAGACTTTGTTGATATGTATGACAGAGCCTGGGTTTGGCTTGATGAATTATGGCATGAAGCTGATAAAGAGAGTAAGTTTCCGGAAGGTTACTTTATCCATGAAAATGGTGGTGTCTTAGACTTATATGATGTTTCTTTGTCGTCGCTGTTTTTAATGTACTCCAACCAGTTTTATTCTCCTTACTCTATGGTCGATTACTTTTACCAGCGTCAGGAAAAAGACGGACACATTTGGGAAAAGTATGATATCGCTACAGATAAGCCTGTGATAGATGAAGAGAACCCATTGGGTGTTACCCTTCCTCTTCTTCCTTTTGTTGAGTACATGTTTTATCACAAAATCGGCAACAAGAAGAGATTGAAGGATGTTGTACCTTACTTGGAGAGGTACTATGAATGGCTTAAGTCCAACTTCCAGCAGGAGAATGGTCTTTATGTCGTTCCAAACAAGGCTCTTCATATGGGTAATCTTCCAAGAGAGAATGCTAAATATACTGTAGACTTCAACTCCGCTGTAACAGTGTTTGCCCTCTATATGTCTATCATCGGAGATATTCTCAACGATAAAGAGTTATCTTTTAGATACAAGAGAGTCTATTTCGCCCTGAAGACAAGGATCAATAGCATGATGTGGTCTTCCGACGACAACTTCTATTATGACCTCGATGAAAACGGGGAGATTATCAGAAACAAACACATCGGCGCTTATTGGACACTCTTGGCTGAGATTCCTAATGAAGACTATGCTCAGTTCCTTATTGAGGATCTTAAGGATGACAAAGAGTTTGGATCAGACAACCCGTTCCCTTCTGTTCCTGTTTCAAGTAAATACTTTGATGAGAATGGTAATGGATATTGTGGCGGTGTCTCTTCTTTTATGACTTATATAGTCATCAAGGGATTGATGAACTATGACTCTTTTATCTTTGCACGCGAGTGTGCCATAAGGCACTTGTACTTTATTCTCGATACCCTTCATCCAGGAGAAGAAAAGCAGGGTCATGCATGGGAGATTTACAAACCATTTGTGGAAGGACCGGCAACATGTCCTGAGGGTGTTGTAAACAAGAAGAAGTACTTGCCGTCCATTGGTCTGGTGACGATTACTCTTTGTATTGAGAATATTATCGGTCTTGATATTTCTCTTCCAAGAAAGACTGTCAACTGGACAATGCAGAACCTTGAAGCAATGGGAATCGAAGAGCTTAGTCTTAAGAAAAATAATATTACTATTCTCTCCAATAAGAATCAGAGGGGATGGGAGATAAGGCTTGAGAGCGAGAAGCTTTACTACTTCACTATTTCCATTTTGGATGAAGATAAAAAGAAAACTCTTCCGATTCCTTCCGGTAAATGTTCTATTCTTATTGATAAGCTGTGATTTCTTCGGGATGGCTGATGTCATCCCGATAATAATGATTTCTTTTCCCTAATTTGACAAAAAATAATCAGAAACAATAAGCAATATATAGTTATATTTAAAATATAGGAGGATAACTTATGGACATGAAGTCTTTCTCTCTTGAAGGAAAGGTAGCTTGGGTTACAGGTGCCAGCTATGGAATAGGAATGGCTATTGTCAAGGCATATCATGATGCAGGCGCAAAGGTGGTGTTCAATACATCTCGCCAGGAAAGCGTAGACAAGGGTCTTGAAGAATACAGAAAGTGTGGTATGGACGATGTCGAGGGCTATGTATGCGATGTTACAGATGAGAATGCTGTACAGGAATTGGCTCAGAAGATAATCGATAAGTTCGGTAGACTTGATATCCTGGTAAACAATGCAGGATGTATTAAGAGAATCCCAATGACAGAAATGAGTGCAGAGGATTTTAGAGCTGTAGTCGATCTCGATCTCAATGCTCCGTTTATCTGCTCAAAGGCTGTTATTCCTCAGATGATCAAGCAGGGTGGTGGAAAGATCATCAATATCTGCTCGATGATGAGTGAACTTGGAAGAGAGACAGTAAGTGCTTATGCTTCTGCAAAGGGTGGCTTGAAGATGCTTACAAAGAATATTGCTTCCGAGTATGGTGCATACAACATCCAGTGCAATGGAATCGGACCGGGATATATTGCAACTCCTCAGACGGCTCCTCTCAGAGAGAGACAGCCTGACGGTTCACGTCATCCATTCGATTCTTTCATTATTGCAAAGACACCTGCTGAAAGATGGGGTACACCTGAGGATCTTCAGGGCCCAGCTGTATTCCTTGCTTCTGATGCATCTAATTTCGTCAACGGACATATTCTTTATGTTGATGGCGGTATCTTGGCTTATATCGGAAAGCAGCCCAAGTAAGATAATTAATCTCTTTGTTTCGAGGCTCTCTGTAAAAAGAGGGCCTTTTCTATCTTCTATGGTTTTCTTTCTTAATCTAGAATAGAGCCATGAAGTATTTGGCTATTCTATTTTCCATTATTCTCTTAGCTTGCTCTTGTGCTGTAAAAAGTGACGTCAGTTATTTAAATGTGGCAGTGTCCCAAGAGCCTGTGACTACAGATGTTATGGTAAATACATCTCTTACTGGAAGAATAATACTTGTGGGCAGTGTCTATGAACGTTTAGTTGTATTGGATAGTGATGGGAATGTCTCTCCTGAATTAGCCAGTTCTTATTCATTATCTGAAGATGGAAAGAAACTCTCTTTTGAAATAAGGAAAAATGTTAAGTTCCATGACGGGACCATAATGGACGAAGAGGATGTAGTATATAGCCTCAATAGATGGTTGAACGTCTATCAGAAAGCAAGAGAAATGGTAGGGGACGGAGAGTTCTGTGTAGAAAGCGACGGAATTGTATCTATAACGAGTGAAAAGAATCTTACATTTCTTCCTTTGTTGATGGCATCCTCTCCTCAGTCTGCAGTTATTTTTCCTAAGAAGTATTTGGAGAAGAACGAAGAATTGGTGACAGGCGCTCCCGGCACAGGTCCGTATACTCTAAAAGAATGGATAAGTGGAGAGAAGATTGTGCTCTCTTCTTTCCCTGATTATCAGAGCTATAGTGAGGAAACGAAAGGAGTCTGGGGGAATAAAAAAACTAGGTGCGAGGAAATAAGGTTTTATTTTGTCCCAGACAGTACTACAAGGCTTTTGGGCTTAAAAAACGGAGAGTATGACTTTATCAACGATCTAATGAGTGATGACAGGGTCTTGGTTGAAAAAGACAATTCCCTGGAGATAATAGACGGAGAAGAGTCTGGCTTAATTGCTTTGGTCTTTAACAAAAAAGAAGGGGTGTTTAAAAGTCAGGATATGAGAAAGGCCGCATCCCTGTCATTTAATAGGGAAGAGTTGATGAAGTCTTGTTACGGCGATTACGGCTGGTCCCTTCACTCGGAATACATGGAAAAAGAAAGTGGTTTCTGGTCTGGAGAATTGGAGGATCCAACATATAAAAGGGACTTGAAAACTGCTGTTTCTTTAGTTGCGAATAACTATGATGGATCAGAAATAAAGATACTTACATCAAACTTGTCCAATTTAGAAAAGATTGCATATGCAGCTGAGAGTGAATTACAGGAGGCCGGTTTTAATGTAAGAGTAATAGTGACAGACTGGGCGGGAATGATGGAAAAGAGAAAGGACAGCTCTGAATGGGATATTTTCATTTCGGCTTTCTCGAAGGTACCTCTCCCCCAGATGAAATCTTTCATATCTCCAACTTATCCAGGATGGATGGAGAGGGATAGCAGTGCATATAAAGCGTTCCTGTTGTTGGACGAAGAAGTGACCATAGAGGGTGCTGAAAGAAGATGGGAGGAAGTTCAGAAAGAGATGTGGGAGTATATTCCTTCCTACATTCCCGGGCATTACTCAACATCCTATGCAAAGAATAAAAACTTGGATGGTGTTATAATTCAGGACGGCTTTTATTTTTGGAACGCATATATAGAAAGATAAATGGAGGCGTATGGCAGGTAGAATAACAAGGCGTATTCTCTCTTTTTTGATGACACTCTTTATTGTGTCGTTATTTGTTTTTGCCTCTGTTTCTCTTTCTCTTGGTGATAGCTCATCCTTTGTTCTTTCTGATGAAGCTTCTACCTTAGTCATTGAAAGATATAGGGAAGCAAAAGGGTTAAACGATAATATATTCCTTCGTTATCTAAGATTTATTATTTCCTTCTTTAAATTGGACTGGGGAAAGACTATAGGCGGGGAAGAGATAGGAAAAGTAATCGTGAATAGACTTCCGGTAACTCTTTCTCTTTCTTTTTACTCAATACTGTTTTCAACAATCTTTTCGTCGTTAATTGTATTCTTTACACTACGAAGAAGGCGACAGAATGAAGGGAAGGTTATTAGTGTATTATCCTCTGTTTTTCTTATTTTACCGACGTTTCTTACTTCTCTTATATTGGTCTTGATATTTAGTTTGTGGTTAAAACTATTTCCTATATCTGGATATATTAGGATAAAAGACGGGTTTATTTCTCATTTTAGATCATTGTTTTTACCTTCTTTAACGCTTTCTCTTCTTCACTCTTCAATCATGATGAGAATTATGTATGTTGCACTGAAGGAGAGTCTAAATATGCCATATACAAACACAGCTCTTTCTAAGGGAATGAAAGAAAACAGACTTGTAATATCATCATCTTTAAAGCCATCTCTACCAGTTTTCTTCACTCTTGTCTCCGATAGCATAGCATCGGCTTTTGGTGGCTCTTGTGTCATAGAGAATGTATTTGCTCTTCCTGGAATAGGATCTCTGATGGTAAAAGGGGCATTAGAGAGAGACGCCTCTCTTGTTTCTATATGTGTAATGGTTGTGGCCTTTCTTGTGTCATTTGTCTTTCTTGTTTCCGACTTGCTTTCAGATTTAGCTGACCCAAGGAGAAGGAGGGCATATGAGAAAAATTAAAGTCGGTTTTGCTTTTTTATTTCTGCTCCTTCTTTTTTGTTTTGTGTTTATGGGAAGGGGGGAAGTAAATGGAGACTTGCGATTAGATGGACCTTCTTCCTCCCATATTTTCGGTTGCGATACTCTAGGAAGAGATCTTTTCCAAAGGGTGTGTTTTGCATCAGTTGTTTCAATTGCCCTTAGTGTTTTCGTTTCTTCCTCTTCTGTTATGATTTCTAGTCTCTTTGCCATTTTGTCTTTTAGGAATAAGACAATTAAGACTATTCTTCTTACTTTGGTATCTGCGTTTAAATCTATTCCTACTGTCCTTGTAGGTCTATTGTTTGCTTCCTTTTTCGGAGGCAATGTATATAGTGTCACCACGGCTTTGATGATCAGCTGCACATTCTCCTCTTTTCGAGTGCTGGAAACAAAAGTGAAAGAGATAGAGGGAGAAGAATACATAACTGCCTTGGATGCTTTGGGATTAAAAAAAGGAAGAATCATTTTTTTTCATATTCTTCCTTCTTTGTTTTCTATGGCGAGAGAAGAGTGGGCCACAACAATGATGACGTCTATTCTTTCAGAGTCTGCACTCTCTTTTCTGGGAATCGGAATAGACAGGTCTATACCGACACTGGGTGCTCTATTGTCTGAAGCTCGTTCCCTCTTTTTCACCAAACCCCATCTTCTTTTGTTTCCATCCCTTTTTCTTGTAATGATCGGAGTGTTGGTTATGATTATTAAATCGGGGCTTTCAGAGCTTGATCCTTCCTCTCATTGACCTTGCAAGTGTAAGTTTATCGACATAACCGAGGTCTCCTCCAATAGGGATTCCTGAAGCAAGTCGGGTAAGAGTCAAGTTTTCAAAAGAAGATAAGAGTTGCCTTATAAATAAGGCAGTAGTGTCTCCTTCTTCAGTAGGGTTTGTGGCTATTATTACTTCCCTGAAGTTTCCGTTCTCGATTCTCTCTTTAAGCTCTTTAAGTCTCAAGGACCCTGGCCCTATTCCGTTTATAGGGTTTATTGCTCCGCCAAGTACATGAAAGAGCCCGTTATATACTCCAGATTGAGCGATGGAGAGCGTGTCTTGTGCTTGCTCGACTACACAGAGAATAGATTTGTCACGCTTCTCATCATCGCAGTAAGGGCATTTCTCCCCCTCTGTATAACATCCGCAGATAGGACAGGGGTGGATTTTTTCCTGAAGCGTAGATATTGATTCGCCTAAAGCTCTGTTGAAGTTGGAATCGGTGACGATAAGGTGGTATGCAAGTCTGGTTGCAGACTTCTCTCCCATTCCGGGAAGCTTCTTCAACAGCTTTACAAGTTCATCAATGGCTGTCATGCCTGAAATCCTCCAAGCCCTAA